>SDWK01000306.1 GCA_004195335.1 Shewanella sp. | reverse complement strand
GAAATATTATGGCTAAAGACTTGATTTATTATCGTTTCGGCATGATTCCTGCTTATTGATTGCATCCGTTCTCTTTACGCCGACATTTTGACAATGATTCCAGTTTCTAATGCTACCAGCGCTCCAAGTCAGCGTTCTACTGCAACGAGTGTTGCCGATGCCTATGGTGTTAACAGTCAGCAGACTGAGGCGGGCAAAAGCAGTGATAAGGTGACGTTAAGTCAATCTCAATCGACGCGTACTCCGTCATCGAAAGAACAAGTTAAAGATGAGTCGGTCACTCTCTCACCTCGCGCACAAAGAGCACAAAAGATAGAAAGTATGGCTAAGGATTTCTTTAGCTCTGGTAACTTCTCAACTCAGGATATTCCAAAGCTGGTACAGCGACTACATCAGGACGGTATCTTGTCAGACTCTCAACTGACTCGCTTATCTGAAGGTGGGTTTGATATTCCCCAGCCTAACACTAAGCCAGAAGATCTTAAGTCGTTCATTAAAGAGCAGCGTAATGACTTGGAAAGTGCATTGGCAAAAAAAGGGGGAGGGGGCGAGTCAGGATCTGAAAGTGTGCTTATTAAGTTACTCAATGAAGCCGAGAGTGTCTTGGATGGAATGGGTAATGCCCAAAGTGTTCAAACAAGCCAAAAGGCGGCGAGAGTGTCAGCCCAACTTAATGTGTATCTCAGAGCGGATGTTGAGTTAACTCAGAATTCGCGAGAGCAGTGGCAAGGGCTAAAATCTGTTATGCAGCTAGCCGCTTCGATGGGAGAAAATCAACAAGCCAATGGTCAACTCAGCAGCTATCTTGCTCTTGGGAAAGCATAACTCAACAGCTATCTCATTCTTGAGAAAGCATAAGTAATTTTTATCCACAATTTTTACCATTCTTATCCTTCATCTAGCCCTCTTTTGTGTCAGGGTCAAGGGTCAAATCAGAGATCAGTGGCCTCATAGGCACTTATTTTTTGTTCTTTTCTCACATCCAAAATTAGTTGATCGAGATCAATGTTCTCTTGTGGTGTTTGTAGCTTAATACGCAACATATTGTGCTGAATAGTCTTGAATACACTATATGTGGTGTTAAATTCAGCGTCACTTGAGGAGATATTAAACAATGCCAGTGGTTATTAAGCGGGATGGTTACCGCACGCCTTTTGACGAAACAAGGATTAGAGATGCTGTATCGGCTGCAGCAAACTCGGCAGGTATTGATGATAATGACTATGCAACTCTAGTGGCTAAAACAGTGGCGGCGAGTGTCGCCGATATGCCAGAAGTTGATATTCATGATCTACAAGATATAGTTGAAAATCAATTGATGGAAGGCCCCTATAAATCCCTTGCCCGGGTTTATATTGAGTATCGTCACGACAGAGATCTTCATCGTGAGACCAGCAGCCGATTGAACCTAGAAATTAAAGGTTTGGTTGAGCAGAGTAATGCAGCCTTGCTGAATGAAAATGCCAATAAAGATTCGAAAGTCATCCCGACTCAACGTGATCTATTAGCCGGTATTGTTGCTAAACATTATGCAACTCGTCACATATTACCCAAAGATGTGGTTGCGGCTCATGAGTCTGGTGAGATCCATTATCATGATCTCGATTACGCGCCATTCTTCCCTATGTTCAACTGCATGTTGATCGATCTTGCTGGCATGTTGACCAACGGCTTTAAGATGGGTAACGCAGAGATTGAGACGCCTAAGTCTATCTCGACAGCGACCGCAGTGACTGCGCAGATCATCGCTCAGGTGGCCAGCCATATTTATGGCGGAACCACGATCAACCGCATCGATGAAGTATTATCGCCATTTGTAGCCAAGAGCTACGATAAACATTATCAGGTTGCACTGACCTGGGGGATCACAGATGCAAAAGCATTTGCGACGATTCAGACCGAAAAAGAGTGTCACGATGCATTCCAGTCTCTGGAATATGAAGTGAACACCCTGCACACTGCCAATGGCCAGACTCCTTTTGTTACCTTTGGTTTCGGACTTGGGACATCATGGGAGTCTCGTTTAATTCAATCTTCTATGCTGAAGGTCCGTATTGCAGGCTTAGGTAAAAATCGTAAGACTGCGGTATTTCCAAAGCTTGTTTTCGCCATTCGTGACGGTATCAATCATAAAGCAGGCGATTGCAACTATGATATTAAGCGTCAGGCACTTAAATGCGCGACGACCCGTATGTACCCAGACATTCTTAACTATGAACTGGTAGAGAAAATAACCGGTTCATTTAAAACGCCTATGGGGTGCCGTAGCTTCCTTGGCACCTATGAAGAAGATGGTGAGTTGGTGCATGAAGGGCGTAACAACTTAGGAGTGGTGAGTCTTAACTTGCCTCGAGTAGCGCTTGAAGCTAAGGGCGATGAGGCAGAGTTTTACCGCATACTCGATCAGCGTTTACTTATTGCCCGTAAAGCCTTAGATACTCGTATCGAACGTTTAGAAGGGGTTAAAGCCAGAGTCGCTCCCATCCTTTATATGGAAGGCGCATGTGGTGTACGCTTACGCGCCGACGACGATGTGTCGACGATTTTCAAAAATGGTCGTGCGTCAATTTCGTTGGGTTATATCGGGCTGCATGAAACCATTAATGCATTATATGGCACTGACAAGCACGTTTATGACTGCGAGATCTTGCGGGAAAAAGCGATCGCGCTCGTTGAGTACATGAAAGTGGCGACGGTTAAGTGGAAAGATGAGACAGGTTATGGCTTCAGCCTATACAGCACCCCGAGTGAAAACCTGTGTAGCCGTTTCTGTAAGCTCGATACTAAGATTTTTGGTGTTGTCGAAGGTGTGACACAGAAGGGATATTACACCAATAGTTTCCACCTCGATGTTGAGAAGGCGGTAAATCCCTACGATAAAATCGACTTTGAGCAACCGTATCCAGCTTTAGCCAATGGCGGATTTATCTGTTATGGCGAATTTCCTAATATGCAGAATAATATCGAAGCATTAGAGGATGTTTGGGATTATAGCTACAGCCGAGTTCCTTATTACGGCACCAATACGCCAATTGATGAGTGTTACGATTGCGGTTATACCGGTGAATTTGAATGTACCAGTAAGGGGTTTACTTGCCCTAAGTGTGGTAACCATGAGCCAAGCCGGGTGTCAGTGACTCGTCGTGTTTGCGGCTATCTGGGAAGTCCCGATGCTCGACCATTTAACTATGGTAAGCAGGAAGAAGTTAAACGACGAGTCAAACATCTTTAACTCGTTTTCTGCTTAATAACCCAAGTTTGACTATCAACGTCATCCTAATGACGCAACTGTTCTGAGTTGCGTCATTTTATTTTGGTCATTTGAGCTGTGCTTCCGATCCAACAACTTCTTTGAAACTGTAGAATAAATAAAGGGTTAACTAGCAAGGTCCCGCTATGAATTACCATCAATATTTTCCCATCGATGTCATTAATGGCCCCGGTACCCGCGCTAGCCTGTTTGTCTCTGGCTGTGAGCATCAATGTCGTGGATGTTATAACCAGTCGACATGGAAGCCTTGCAGCGGTCATGAGTTTGATATCGAAATGCAAGAGCGGGTATTGAGCGATCTAAAAGATACCCGTATCAAACGTAGAGGTCTGTCGCTGTCGGGTGGAGATCCGCTTCATCCTGCGAATGTTGCCTCGATACTTGAATTGGTTAAAAGAGTGAAAGCCGAATGTCCCGATAAAGATATTTGGTTGTGGACCGGATATTTGTTTGCTGAGTTAAACGATGCCCAGCGAGCCATCATTGAGTATATTGATGTTGTGGTCGATGGTAAGTTTGAGCAGGAATTGGCCGACCCCAGTTTAGTGTTCCGCGGCAGCAGTAATCAGGTTATTCACTATCTGGCACAAAAGCGATAACTGTATTCACACAGATACGTTATAATAGCCAATCAATAGAACCCAATATTTAAAAAAACAGCCGTTATAAAACGGCTGTTTTTGCATTTTATAGAATTATTTAAGGCACGAACATGAATTTAAAAGATGAGCTTCATGGACTTAGCGACAAACTAGAGCAGTTTCGTCGTAAATTAGCCGCCGCTGAAAAGCGTGGTGACAAAGGTATCATGTTGCAATTTAGACAAGAGATAAACGCGGTAACTAAGCGTATTGCCAGTGTTAAAACACAGCAGACTCGTGAACTGAGTAAGCAAGGTGGCAGTGTTGCGGGCTTGAAGTTTAAACGCGCCCTGACTAAAGCAGAGCAGGCCGATATGGGTCAGCTTAAAAAGTCAGTTAAAGGCTTAGTGGTTGTTCATCCCATGACAGCGCTTGGTCGTGAAATGAGACTTACTGAAGTAACAGGCTTTGCTCCCAAAGAATTTTAATTACGGAATAATTACTCCATCGCAATTATTCATTAGTGAGCGACTTCAAATTATTTTGTTGTCGCCACGCGTATTCTTTGTACGCTGGTGTTGTGAGTCAATTATCATTTCAGGTGAATCAATAGCCGATTAGATCGCTAGGGTATTTCACTTAGAGATAAAAACACATAAAATACTCCGCCTGAGTACGAGACAGAATTAATAGTTATTGAAGATATTTTATCAATGACTATAGGTCTCGTTGTTTTTTCTGGATTGTCGTCGTCTCAGGGAAAGAGAGTCGTTAAGGTTATTTCATGTCGATTAAGTATGTCGCTTCTTCAAAGCTGCCCACACCATGGGGCGTATTTACCATGCATGGTTTCGAAGATTCCGATACAGGAAAAGAGCATGTGGCGCTGACGTTAGGTACGCTAGATGCAAACACCCCGATTTTAGGTCGCATTCACTCCGAATGTTTAACAGGTGATGCCCTGTTCAGTTTACGTTGTGATTGTGGATTTCAACTTCAAACCGCAATGCAGAATGTTGCCGAAGCGGGTCAAGGTTTTATCCTTTATCTTCGTCAGGAAGGACGTGGAATTGGTCTGCTGAACAAGATCCGTGCCTATGAGTTACAAGACCATGGTGCCAATACTGTTGAAGCTAATGAGAGATTAGGTTTTCCGGCCGATATGCGAAAATACGATATGATCTTGCCTATGATGCAGAAGATCGGTATTCAGCAAGTGAAGTTGATGACGAACAATCCTCGCAAAGTTAAGGCGATGAAAGAGCTGGGTATAGAGGTCGTTGAGCGCATACCACTTCAGGTGGGAAAAAACCGCTATAACGAAGGGTATTTAAAGACTAAATCTACTGAGCTTGGGCATATGATGTCCGAATATCATTTTACCGATGAAGAGAAAGAGTAAACTTCACTGTAGCTTTTCAGACTGGCTCTCGCTATATTCAGAACCATAATTATAAAAACGCATCTTATTTATGGTTCTGAAAAAATCCTGTTCTATTTTCCTCTCAATGCTCTTATTTTCCTCTTCAGTTTATAGTGAAGACGACTTTACCCATTACGCTTTTGCTAACTATTTAGGCAGTGGTCTGTATAGAACCTCAGGGCAAAATGCGACCGTTGTTAACCTTCCTTTTAGTTTCGAACTTCAAAAAAATGATACCGAGACGCTAATGCTACGAGCACCAGTGTCATTGGGGTTCTTCAACTTTAAATGGAGCGATGTGCCTGAAGGGGATCTGCCTTCGAGCGTCGGGACGACGACTTTTACGCCGGGGATCGAGTATCGCGTTCGTCTATCTGAGAAGTATGAGTTTCAAAGTTATCTGGATCTTGGCTATGGCAAAAATTTCACTTCGGGCACCGATGTGACGATCATATCAGGCGGTGTGTCCAGCCTGATCGATTTGGAATTGAAACAGACCAGGCCTGTATGGGTCAATCGTTTGTATTTCGCAGGCTACAGAAGCTTCGATGGTGAGCAGAAGGAAACCTATTCCGCGCTTCAGTCGGGAATAGATATAGGAACCGATATTCACTGGCAATGGAATTGGCTGGGCGTCGATGTTGAGCCTCGAGTGTTTGCTGTCGGCTATTGGTATTTCGATAAACTCAAAATAGCCACGCCGTTTGGTGAAGATATTTTGGTGTCGAATAGTTTGGAGGTTGGTGCGACCCTCGCGTTCTCAAAACCCATTATCTGGGAGTGGATGGGGATAGACCGACTCGGCTTAAGTATCAGAACCGGTGACGGGGTTCAGGCCTGGCGCTTGATATTCGAGTTTCCTATTTAACCTGACACTCATTGACCCTAGTTCAGATTTTTATACCAATTGCATTAAGTACCTGACCATTCAGCGAGAATTCAAAGCTCTGTAGGCAAGTAGGATGATTGAAGCTAATAGTTATTCTATATCGAAAGCATCCAGTGCAGCATACAGGGCTTTGAAACTCGCACTAAGTGAGCCCCTCAGACTTCCCACTTCTGCTTTGCATTGACTTAAAAGGGAGTAACCATTTCTTCATCAATGCGCCTTGAATTGAAAACCCTGAGGGGCTCTGAATTGGTTAATTATTTAATGCAATTGGTATTACACGACCTTCGCGTGGATAGGGAATTCTAAATGCCAGAGTGTAGGTCACCGGCAGTACGATCAGTGTCAATACCGAGGCAAAGCCTAAACCGAAGATGATGGTGATCGCCATCGAGCCGAAGAAGGCATCATTCAATAGCGGCAACATACCCAGCATGGTCGTGATGGCCGCCATCAGCACCGGACGCTGTC
>SDWK01000295.1 GCA_004195335.1 Shewanella sp. | reverse complement strand
ATGTACGATTGGACCTGCGATGAGTTGCGGAAAGAACGTAACAAAAAGACAATAGTTTAAATAATTATATTCCTGAGTATCATATCGGCGCGTTTCTGAGACAATGTCTCAACTCAAAGATTAATTACACTACAAGCTGTCATTTGATTGAAATTAAGAATTAATGTTTTTAAGTCCTCTGTCAAGATGTTTTGTTTTTGGCGGTTGACCTCCTTTCGAAAACGACGCTGGTTATCAAGATCGGCTTTTCGGCGGGCAACGATTTGATCCCGCAAGCCTCGGTGGCATTGTTCCGGCGTTACATAATCAATGCCGGAGTGCAAATGCTCCGTATTGTACCAAGGAAAATAGCGATTAAAGTATTCAGCTGCTTGTTTGCGATCCAAAAATCGGTCGGGGTACTCAGGAGCCCTTTTAATAGTACTGAATAGTGACTCAACAAAAGGATTATCATTGGGGGTCCGTGGCCTGGCGAACAACTGGGGCATGTGGTGATCCTCAAACATTCTTTTGATTGGCTTGGCTTTCATTTGACGGCCCCGGTCGTTGATGATCTCAGGACGTTGGTCCTCAGAGAGATCAAGGATGTTTTCGTCGCTCAGACCTTCTTCCAGAAGACATCGAGCTTTTTCAGCGGTTTGATGCCAACTGACTAGCCAGGAGATGGCCTTGCGAGAATACTCATCGAGAAGCAGAAACAGGTAGAGAAAAACTCCTTTCTCGTAAGTTGGCAGATAACTGATGTCCCAACACCATCGTTGATTCGGACCGGTGATTTCCTTACGAGCCGGAGGGATTGAACGACCATTATGTTGACTTTGAACACCTCTCATAGCCATCAGGTTTGCGGAACGTAAAATGCGATACGCAGAGGAAAAAGAAACGAAAAATAAACCCAGATCCCAAGCTGTTACGGCAAGAATGCGGTGGGCTAAATCAGCATATTCTTCTTTCTTAGCCATCTGCAAAACAGCTTCCCTCTCCTCAGGCAGAAGCTTATGGACAGGCTCTCTTGGCCCCGGCTTGAGATTCCGCAGACTTTGGTTATTTTTCTTTTTCCTGCACCATCGCACCACACGGCGCCGGTTAATCCTCCAGAAGGCACAGGTTCGAGTTACAGGAGTGCCCTTTTCTTTGGCTTGCTCAATCATAATGAGGATCTCTAATTTTTGCTCTTCACTCAGCCACTGGCCTTTTATCTCTCCCACGAACCCCCATTCGTTTTTTTTCGCAGAATCGCCAACTCCACTGCCTGATCAGCCAAGGCGCGCTCTTTTTCCTCCAATTCGCGTTTCAGGGCTTCATAATTTTCGCGAGGCACAGTCTTGCGCTTTGGACCAGGGCGAGCGCTTAAACGCTCAAGGGCCGCTTCCTTTACCTGTTTGCGTATCCGGGCCAAATCGGTGGAATATATCCCTTCCCGTCTTAAAATTTCTCCAACTGGAGTTTTATCGGTCTGGGATTCTAAAAATATTTGGAATTTTTTCTCTGGGGATAAAAAACGTCTTTTCTTTTTTTGTTCAGATACAGAATTCTTTCGTGGTGTTAAATCTTTTTCTACACTCATGGCATACTCCTTTAAAATTGGCTGCCAAGGGGGCAACTCCGGTCGCCCTACGGGCTTCCTTCGTTGCCCCCTTGTTCCTTCACATACCATGTAGTGTAATTGAAACCAAGTTTTGAGACATAAATTCAGAAACGGCGGGGTATACGTTTCTTTTCTTTTAGGAAGAGGCCAAGAGATCAACTTGTCTATTGCCTTAAATCTAACCTGTCAAAAAAAGGCGGTATGAAACAAGCATTAAGGAGTTTCAAAATGAGACCTTATCCTTATCTCCAAAAAGAGTGCCGAAATGGTGAAGAAAGACGCAAAAGCAGGGTAACAGACGTTATAATCTTTAAATATATCGATCGCAGGCAGATCAATGATCCTTACTACATCGGTCCTGAAAGGCGAACCGTTATGGATAGAAGAGGCTTGATTTGGGACAGAAGAAAACCCAAAGCATCCTGCTACGGCAATTCGGTTCCCTTTTTTTACTTATTGCAGGATAAATACAGACCATCAGTATATTCCCGCTGCACGGTGTGTAATAGCGTGGTTAAATTTAAGACTGGACATGCCTAAGCAAAACAGAGAATGAAGTTGTAGCAGTTTTTGCTTGCTGCAGAGTCAGTGAGAATGCTGAGAATTTGTTGTTTTGGAAAAATATTTTCTGCCGAAAAAAGAGGACCTGTCACATTGGTTTTACCTGTGTAGCAAAATGGAGGTGCTGCTCAATGAAGGAAATTAATTGGGACCAAGTCTTAGAAGAGGACTATGACGCTGGGGAAGAAGTGCTTATACCATTTGTCGAGAAAGAAATAGTGAGAAGGTACTTCGATCATTATGATGAACCAAGCTATCTGTTCAAAGGAAGTATTATTGGTCTTTTCCTTTGCCTTCCTTTCTGGGTCATTTTATTCTGGTTCATCACCTGATTATTGATAAGCATTCACTTTTTGAAGATAGATGAAGTGAAAAGATCGTACTGTGTATTGCTTTCCCAAAGGTTATTATTCCGTGCCTGTACCTTAAATTTTTAAAAAGTGAAGGTTCCGCACCAAAATCGGATATTGTGCTTACCTACCAGTATCTGGCCTACAAACAATTTAGCAGGCATTGTGATATCTGTAAAGATTTTACGCTTGATATTTTTATACTTCAAGGCATAGTACCAGAAGCTTTAATTTTACAAGATTCAATATCGTGTCAGGCAGCTTACCATTTAAATATAGCACAGGCGATCGAGAATCCGCCGCCGGTCGCGCAGAACAGAACTACATCCCCTGGTCGAGGACCTTTACCTTCAACCAGTGCATCGTCAAGAGCCATAGGAATACAGGAGGCGCCAGTATAGCCCCATTTGTCCATTATCCAGTGGGTTTTTTCCAGTGGTTGGTTGAGCTGTTGCATGACATCTTTGATGGTATTGACGTTCAACTGGGTGAAAAGAAAGAAATCAACTTCATCCACTGCGGCCAACCCTGCCTTGGCAACGGTTTGACGGATGAGCGGAGGCCAGTTATCGTTGTTAAAGGTTGTCGGAAATTTCTCCAAAAACTGCATAACAGGACGATTGAGGTCGTTGTCGTTGACAGGAGAGGCAGCCCCGCCGGTGTATATCCCCCATGATTTGTAGTACTGACCCTTAGAAATCAGCTTTGAGGCCAGGTAGCCCGGCTCGTCGCTGACACTCATCACCACCGCACCGGCCCCATCGCCAAAGAGTGTGCAGGTACGCTTATCATGATAATCAAGGAAGCGGGTCATGGCGTAGCCGCCAACGACCAAAACATTGTTGATGTCTATATCGACTGTGATCTGCTTGGCTGCAACATCCAAACCTGCAACCCAGGAGGCACAGGCACTGTTGATATCAAAAGTCCCGCTGTTCAAGGCGCCCAGTTTATGTTGCAAAATGGGAGCAGTGGCAGGGCTGATGTAATCGGGCGTGTCAGTGCCCAAAATAATCAGATCGATATCGGCGGGATCGAGGTCGGCTCGCTCTAAGGCTTGACGAGCGGCAGCGGTACACATATCGCTGGTTGTTTCATTATCAACCACACGGCGTTCTGCAATACCCACATTTTCCTTGAGCCAAGCATCCACGTCCCCAACAAGGGGCTCAAATTCTGCGTTAGTCATGACGCGTTCCGGCAGGTAGCGGCCGGTACTAATTATCTTGGCATAGCGTTTTTCCATTGGACGTCCATTCTTCCTTTTGTTTACTATGATCCAAGGTTCCTTACCTTAAACTTCAACTGAAGTTCAATCGAGAGAATAGATGATAAAGGAACTGAATCATGTTAATTTTGCAACTGGAATTTTTGATACCTATAATCGAAACCATAAAAAGTAAAGATCATTTACCATCAGCACATCATGAATCCAACTCTTGTTCAATAAATATATCATAATCATAATAATCTAAAAGACAAACCCCGAAAATGGATTTGCCCTTTTCAAAAAACGATATCACAAATAATTTAGGGCCTCAAAAACCTGTAGTTTATAGCAGAAATCTGCCTTTTACGTTATTTTTGAGATGGGTTGAAATGTCATTGAGAAAGCTCCAGCTTCTCAGGTTCGCAAAGCAGCTCAGGATTTACAGCTGTCAGCCCGCAATTCCGGCACTGCCACCTGTCGTTATTCACTCTGTTATGACAGTGTTTCGGCGGCTTTAATCCTTTGATACCACACCAATCCGATTTTGTGCCCATACCTTCAACTTTGCAAATATTATTGGCGTCTAGTGCAACAGCCCCACAGTTTGCACAAGTATATGCCTTGGTGTCTTTTGGAACAGGAACGTGTTTTTTTTCCGTCATTGCTGTAATCTCCTTATATTTGAGAAAGGTTCTAACAAATTATAACCCACTTTAACTGTCCGTTATATATTCACTTATAAGCATTACAGAATTTTTGTCAAGGGCAGTTATCTGCACAATTCCCGAGCTAACGCTGGAGAATTCTATGGCGGTTTATGGTTGGTCTTTGCGAGTTGGGCATCTTTTCCTTCAAGTATTGTATGACTATTCGGTGATATTCGGATGGTGCTTATCCTTCGGCTGTTCATCCCACTATATTCTTCCATTTTGATTAGAATTTTACAGGCATTGTCGTTGCTGTTTTTTGGCAAGTGAGAAAGGTAATCTCTCTGTACCTATTCTACATTGGATCAAATTGAAACCTCAGGCGTTTGACCCGCCATGCGGCAAGCAAATATTGACCCTGAGCTTTCCTGAATGTGCTCTATGATCCTTTGGGTCAGCATTTGCCCCACGGTGGATTCTTCATCAATAACTATATCTGCTCCCGCTTTTTCCAAATCCGCCAAATAGCGATTATATCTACAGCGCGCTGCAATGGATAGTTGAGGTCTCAAGTTCCGAAGCATTCGGATAATACTGACAGCGGTTTTCCAGTCAGGAACCGTAACCACAGCCATACAGACCTCTTTAATACCGGCATGTATAAGAACCTCTTCATTTGCAGCATCGCCCAAATGAATTTTAATCCCAATTTGTTGTGCGACCTTCCGGCTATGAGGATTCACATCAATGACAACGGGCTCCAACTGTCTCTTTATCAAAGTATGAACGACTTGAAGGCCGGCAGGACCCAATCCCACCACCAAAACCTGATTGTTGGACATCACAGCATCGGGATGAACATAGACGTCAGTTTTTGAGACGCGGCGCGAAAGTCGTGAAATGAAACGCTCGGAAAAAGGGATCGCATACGTCACCATATAGGGTGCTGAGAATATGAGCACGATGATCACAGATACGATCAAATCAAAGGTATCGCTATCCAGAATGCCTCCTCCACGAGCTGTGGCGGCCAGCACAAAGGAAAATTCTCCGATTTGCCCCAGAGTAATCCCCGTGGCAAGAGCTTGGCGATTGTCAAGGCTAAATATGCGACCTACACCGTAAATGATGGCTGTTTTAAGAGTAAAAATAAACACTGCTACCATGGTAATCCAATGCATATGGATAATAAACCAATGGGGTTTGACCAACATGCCTATCGAAGCAAAAAACAAGGTCACCATAATGGTGCGAAGTGCTCCGATGTCGGCCCGGATCTGAGTTGCAAAAGGCGATTCTCCCAATAGCATACCGGCCACAAAAGCTCCCAAAGCTGGAGAGATGTGAATGGCATGGGATGCCCAGGCAGCACCCAGCCCAACGACAGTTGCAAGCAAAACGCTCAACTCTCGATTGGCAAAAAGTGCTTTGCCAGACAAGAGCGTGGGCACTACACGATATAACAAAAGATACAAAATTGCCGCTAACCCGACTATGCTCGCGATAATCTTGAACATATGCATTGCAATGCTTATCTCTGGAGCTGTGGATGTAAAGAGGCTGACCATGAGAACAAGTGGAACAATGGCAATGTCTTGTAACAGAAGGATTCCCAAACAGGATCGTCCGCGCACCGAATCAATTTCTGCACGATCCACCAACACACGCAAGACCACAGCTGTGGAGCTTAAGGCCACGATAGCACCCATGGTAATGGCTTGGGAAAAGGTTACCAGGGTGACCATGACCAACGTTACGAGTGCTACGGTAGCAATAACCTGAATCGTACCTCCGACAAAGGCAATGCGGCCCATCTTTCGGAGATAACTAAAAGAAAACTCCAGACCAATAGAAAATAACAGTAAAGAAACACCTAGTTCTGCGACCTGGTTGACGACAGAGGCATTGAACAGCAAAGGCCCTACGATTGTACCTGCCAGCAGATATCCTACAATGGGACTTTGACGAAGGTGCTGGGCCAAAGCACCCAAAAAAAAAGCACTTCCCAAAAGGATCACTATTTCCATTAAAAAGTACCAAATATCCATCTTACCTCCATTTGTTAGATGAAGCAGTGGAAGTCTTTTGGGGGGTGGAAAATTTTAAGACTTCGTATGGAAGCTTCAATTTCCGAAAAGTGAAGATAACCGAAATCATAAAAAGTACAGATACCTTGCCAAAAGCACAACCTGAAATGGCTTTATCTATATTGCATATATCTTATTTCTTACAAAATTGCAAAAAAGGCAGACCCTGTGAAATGGATTTGCCCTATTGAAATAACG
>SDWK01000019.1 GCA_004195335.1 Shewanella sp. | reverse complement strand
CTTAGCAGTCATTTATGTCAATAAAGTAAAATGGAGAAACTACCGTGTATAAAAAATTTAATAAAAAACGGATTGCCCAGGTTACCGGCCTTACACTGGCTGCAGCGCTAATCTCACCTATGGTATCGGCAGAGGTCTCAGGCGAAATAGGAGTCACCAACGACTACCGTTTTCGTGGAGTATCACAGACCGCTGGTGACTTTGCCGTTCAGGGCAGTATCGACTACAGCGCCGATAATGGCTTCTTCGTCGGTGCATGGGCGAGTAACGTTGATGATGAAAGCTATGATGCAGATGTAGAAATAGACATTTACGCGGGTTATTGGGGCGCATTCGGTGAAGATGAAGAGTTCGAGTACGATGTCACTCTGACCTACTACACCTACCCTGGACAAGATGAGAGCACTAAGTATTTAGAGGCCAATGTGGGCTTCTACTTTGCGGGTTTCCACTTATCACAGTGGTACACCAACGACTATGCCAATGCCGATGTAGACCTTCACTACACCGAGCTCAATTACTCTTATGAATTTGTCGAAAACTGGAGTATCGATGCCCATGTGGGTTATAGCTATGGCGATGGTGCAGATCTTGATTGGGGCGAAGATTACGTGGATTACTCCATCGGCGTCTCGACAGAGCTTGCTGGTGTAGGCTTGTCACTGGCTTGGCTGGATACCAACCTTAGCAGCGATAACATGATTGACTCCGGCGCTTGGAAAAATGAGGGTACGGTACTAGCCACCGCCACCTACGCCTTCTAAAAGAATATCTATCTCCCTTATTTTTATCACAAAAAAACCGCCTGATGGCGGTTTTTTATTTATCGTTTTAAATAGCCTCACTACTTTAAGTCATCGACTCTCGGCGTCTCACCACGTAAAACCTGCTGTTCCAGCCTTCGCCAACAAAGACCTAAATCGATATGATTTTCACGACGTTCAGGGAAGGTTTTTGAGAGGTTTTCAATGAGCTCAGCTTGACGGTGACATAATTGAGCCCATTGCTCAGCATTCGATAGATGCATAGCGTTATCCTTAACTTTGATGATTGAGAAAAATGGTCCTTATCTGCTATTGAGTCTGGCACAAACTGGTTTAAACGTGAGTAAATACCAACCAGTATAAGAAAGTGATCTACTCAGAGTGATTTTTGGCAAACTAATTCAAGGCGAATGGATGAGACAATGGTGCTCCCTTGTGAAGTAATTCAACGCAGAAGTAGGCAGCCAAAAATACGCCTGAAAGGCGAGTTTTAGCGTATCCGATGCTGTGTTAACGAGCTTAAACGTAGAATAACTATGCTCTTCACTCGTTGCGAACAACACGGATGTTGTCTGTTCCCTACACATTTAAGACCTTGGAAGTCAGATGTTGTGAATGCCTATATTGCACGACTATATGGTCTATTTTGTTCCATACAAAATAAGACATTCCCTCCTTCCATGGAGGTCAGATATAGGAGGTAGGGTAACGCATGGAGCAGTTACCGAGGAGCAATAAAGGGCCTTGCCTCAGATACGCTAAATTATCGCTGAGCGATCACATCTTTATATTGATTGGTATTCTCTACTACCAAAACGGTAGCAGGCGGAGTATCTTTAATAAAACGAGTCTAAAAAGGATGACTAAATGACCCCTACTGTATTAAAGATTATTTTTATCGCTATCGGAATTTTCCTTGCCTATAAATTGATATTCAGCAGTAAGAAAGGACTCACTATTTTTGAGATGCATTTTAAGGATGGTAGATTAATCTCCCATAAAGGTAAGATCCCCGAGAAGTTTCAAAAAGAGTGTCGCGCCATAGCCAAGGCAGAAAAGCTTACCTGTTCGGTCAAATGCGAGAAAGCCGGTTCAGTCAGACTCCACATATCTGCTAATGTGAACGACACTATCACCCAAAGGATCCGTAACCTGTTTCCGTTCGAGATTTACGAAAAAAAACAGCAAGACAAGAGTCGTCAGGCGGGTTAAAAGTTAAAAACACTAAATCCTAGGGCTCAGCCCCTAGGAACAGCTCTTAAAAATAGCACTTAGAAATTGCCCTTAGAATAGTCCCAGGAACAAGGCTCTAGTTTCTCTCAAGTCGACCATCCTGTCTGGCTTCATTGATGATACGTTCATTGTCGCCCGCCATAGGATCCGCTGTAGAATCGAGTATGGCCTCATTGACATCAGGTTCCACATTGACATCTATGGGTTCAAAATTAAGGCTTGAACAAGCCGAGATACCCACCAATATCAAGAACAACACCGCTTTATTCGCATGAATGACCATGATATTAATTCTCGCTGCTCATGCTATTACGTGCGGCAAATTGCTCCAGGCCCCACACCAACAATATGCCACACACAAGTGCACCAATAGCCCATGCAATATGTGCAGGTTGACCCGTTAACTGTTCAAACTGCAGCGGTGACAAATTCTGCTCCAACAAGGGAACCTGTTCACCTTTGGAGTTACTGCGCCAGGTAAGTACTTCTTTCCAGGGCCAGATCTTACCTAACGTACCTAACATCAAGCCGGTTAAGAAGATAAGTGTCGCATCGTGATACTTTCTCAATAACGCCGACAATAGATGACTGAAGGTCAGCAAGCCAAAGACACAGCCTGACGCAAAAATCGCTAATATGGTGATATCGAAGTTTTTAGCTGCCGCCAATACAGAAGGATAAAGTCCTAACAGCAATAGAATAAAACTGCCTGATATGCCGGGTAACAACATGGCACAGATGGCGATACTGCCACCAATAAAAATATTGAGGTAAGTCATCTCAAGTGCGATGGGATTAAGCATTGTTATCCCCCAAGCAAAAGCCACACCGATGCAAAACAGGATAAGTCGAACCAACGAAAAGCCTTTTACCTGCTTCAGCATATGAACCACTGAGATAAGGATAAGCCCGAAAAAGAAGGACCATACAGGAATAGGATGAGTCACTAGCAGGTAAGTGATCAGCTTTGATAGGGTGAATACGCTGGTTAAAATGCCACCGAAGACACAGACCAGAAAAGGGCCATTGATATGCATGAAGGCACCTTTGATACCTTTCTCCTTAACCACCTTGATTAAGGTCGGATTAATACGCCGAATACTGTCTAACAGGGTATCTAAAATACCGGTGATAAATGCGATCGTTCCGCCGGAGACACCGGGAACCACGTCGGCGGCTCCCATCGCCATGCCTTTTAGGTAAATAAGCAGGTATTTCAATTTCTGTCCTTAATGTGAATTCAACCAAGCAGCAGCATTATACGTACCAAAGTGAGACAAGTGGAAATGAAGTTTGTTTCATTATTGAAAAAATCCCTTGTTTCAATTCATTATTGTTAATCATTTGTTATTCATATAACCTAAACTCATCCGACCAGAATAAGAATAACTCAGGAACATATCGATGGCGCAGCAGAAACCGACCAAAGTGATGAAGCTTTACAATAGAGTCACCCGCTTACCCTATGGCAATAAAATCTTCTCATTGATGGTGTCTCGTACGGCGCCCTACTTTGGCAGCATAAGACCTTTAATCACCGAGCTTAGACCCCATTACTGCGAATGTTTAATCAAGAAGCGCCACGCCGTGCATAACCATATTAAGACCGTTCATGTGATAGCCATCTGTAACGGACTCGAGATGGCCATGGGCGTCATGGCGGAGGCCTCTATTCCAAGCCACCTGAGATGGATACCCAAAGGAATGAGCTTAGATTACACCGCCAAGGCGGGTAGCGATATTCGCTGTGTGGCTGAAGTCAAACCCGAACAGTGGGTTGAGGGCGATCTGTTAGTGCCTGTAACGGCCTATGATGACAATGATATTGTGGTCGTCCAGGGTCACATCAAGCTGTGGATCTCGGCTAAGCCCCCAAAATAACACTCAACTCTTTTCAAAATGACTCACGAGCTTAGCGACGACTTTCAGGGTTGTCGCCAATTCCTGTTCGGTAATGCCTTCCAATGCCGCTTCGCTCCAGGCAGGAAGAAGCCTCAATGTAAATCTCCCTTATTAGATGGAACTCAATGAGCAAAGCCAGTAGTCTGGCAAGATTCAGCAGAATCAAAGCAGAGACACTCCAGGCTCATGGAACAACACGATTATTTCATCATAGCCCGCGCCATACACCTGCTCGGGGTTGTACTCTGGATAGGGGGCGTCGCCTTCGTCACCACGGTTCTTCTGCCAGCAATCAAGAAACTTACCTCCCCCGAGAAACGTCTGGAACTGTTTGAAACTCTTGAGAACCAGTTCTCATTTCAGGCAAAATTTGTCACTCTGGCAACCGGTATCTCCGGCTACGTAATGCTTGATATTATCAATGGTTGGGATCGGTATCTTCATCCCAATTTTTGGTGGATGCATCTGATGACATTAGTATGGGCAATCTTCACCCTAGTGCTCTTTATCTTAGAGCCCCTCTTCTTACATAAATGGTTTCGAAAGAAAGCTGCACAAGATAGTGAAAAAACCTTCTCTTTGGTGCATAACATGCACATATTCCTACTCTCCCTGAGTCTGATCGCCGTAGCGGGCGCGGCGGCTGGATCCCACGGCTTTCAATGGTAAGGCGGAATAATATCAATTGGTATAGAAAGACCTGCTCCGGGATAACGCTCAAAACCCGCGAATAACTCCTCTTTTGTATCCGTTTGTATCTGACAAGGTAAAGCGGCTACAATTTGCCAAGGACGTTAACACTCTTATTACATTAAGGTGGTAACTCATCATTTGGTAAAGGGGTACCACCATGAAACAAGTATTGACGGTTTTGAGCCTATGTATCGCCGCGGCCATATCACAATCGGCCATTGCACAGACTCAATCCACGAGTCAGTTTAACGAATGGCAAAAGGTTGCAAATAAAAGCGATCTCATTCAAGTCAATAGCCTGGCACTCTCCAGTGTACAGCTGAGCACCAATATCGCCGCATTAAATCAGATACTGTTGACAAGCCACGACGCCGTTATCGTAACCTTGCCTCTACCCGATGGTAACTTTGCCGATTTTGAACTAACACCTTCATCCATAGTCGAGAGTGGACTCGATGAAAAATACCCTAATATCAGAACTTTCAGTGGTCATCAGTTGGGTAAACCGGACAATCATGGCCGTTTCGATATTACCCCACAAGGGTTTCACGGCCTGTTCAGCTACGGCAATGAAACGGTCTTTATCGACCCTCAATACCGGGACAGTGATACTCGCTACATCAGCTACTTTCGCAAAGATGCCATCCCGCTGGATCTAGCCAATATGCCCAAACGCTTGCCACCGAAGATTAGAGATAATAGTCAGCAGGCCCTCACCAATCATGGCCTTAGGGACGCGGCGAAGGCTTCCCGTGCTAAAGACACTCAAGCTCAGGCTACTCAACTTAAGACTTACCGAATTGCCGTCTCCGCCACGGGTGAATACACCCAGTTTCACGGAGGAACCAAGGAAAAAGGACTTGCCGCAGTCATCACTATGCTCAATCGGGTTAATGATGTTTATCAAGCCGATCTGGCGGTGAAGTTAGAGTTGGTTGCCAATAATGACTCGCTGATTTTTGTCGACCCGAATACCGATCCTTTCGCCAACACAGATGCCGATGGTGAAGCCAATACTGGGATCATAGATAATGCGATAGGCAACGGCAGTTACGATGTCGGCCATGTTGTCGGCACTGGCGGCGGCGGACTGGCCTCACTAGGCGTCATCTGTGACATCAATGCCAAAGGTGACGGAGTAACGGGGAGCCCTAGTCCCACAGGCGATGCCTTTAATATCGACTATGTCGCCCATGAGTTAGGTCATCAGTTTGGCGCCGATCATACTTTTAATGGCCTGACCGACTCCTGCGATGGCAACCGAGCCGATACCAGTGCTTTTGAACCGGGAAGTGGTTCGACAGTCATGAGCTATGCGGGGATCTGTGGTCAACAAAACCTACAGGATCACTCTACCCCCTATTTCCATTCACACTCGATAGATGTCATCCAGGCCCATATCACCACGGGCAGTGGCGGCAGTTGCGGACAAGTCAGCACGACGGCGAACTCCAACCCAGAAGTCAACGCCGGAGCCGACTACACCATTCCTGCCCGCACCCCATTTGTGTTGACGGGTAGCGCAACCGATGTCGATGGCGATACCTTATCCTATGACTGGCAGCAATATGATCTGGGGCCAGCCAGCGCCAGCAGTGCACAGCAGGTCGATGACGGTAAACGCCCCCTCTTCAGGGTTTGGGATCCAACCAGTCAACCCAGTCGCACCTTGCCGAGACTCGAGGATATCTTGCTCAATAAGCTCACCATAGGCGAAACCTATCCGAAAACAACTCGTGAACTCAACTTTCGTTTGGTCGTGAGAGATGGTAATCAAGGCTTGTCCCGAGATTCGATTAAAATCAACGTGGTAGACACTAATCAGGCCTTTGCCGTTATCGAGCCCAGCGCAGGTACCAGTTGGGCCAATAACAGTCAGCTCGTGACTTGGCATGTCGCCAATACCGCGGCGGCACCTATCTCATGCAGTAAGGTGAACATCCAGCTTTCAACCAATGGGGGAACCGATTTCGATACCAACTTGGCAATGGGCGTCGACAACGATGGCAGTCACGAGGTTAGCCTGCCTCAAATTACGTCGAATAATGCTCGCATTAAACTCTCCTGCGCCGACAACATCTTCTTTGC
>SDWK01000010.1 GCA_004195335.1 Shewanella sp. | reverse complement strand
AGATGTGTATAAGAGACAGATTATGTTCTACTGAAATCTGCGACGGAACCAAAGTAGTGGTAAGGCGAACAACCATGCAAAACTGGCAGCTCCTTTACGCTCATAATCCTCAGGGTCACCGATATCATCGACACAGTTATTCGCATCAATGAATGCTTCATCAGCTTCTGCGCCACTAGGCTCCAGAACCACCATGCGAGGCAAGTATGAGGTTAACGGATCACCAAAGCCATTGACATCGAATACCGGCAACCCATTTTCACCGATAACAAGATTGCCATCCTCGTCGAATTTATACAGAGGCTTGCGAATAAAGGCCGTGCCGACAATTGTGCCATCTTCGTTGATGCTGTTTGCTTCAACGACCTTGATATCACTGCTATAGGTTAACGTAACTCCAGTGCCGTCCTGAACTTCAACCTTATTACGTACCCAATTACCATCTGAGTTCTTAACAAAGCCTTTCGATTCACAAGTAAGCAATTTATTTAAATTACTAAACTCGCTAGTCGACTTATCAAACAAAAATCCCTCTTTCGGACGCGGCTTCTCTTTCTCATGAGTCGTTTCTATGAACCCAACGACCTGACCTTTATTGTTGATATCTTTAGCTTTACTGCTTAAATCTGAAATTGTGTTATAAAAATCGTTAGGAGTAACGATCTCACTATCTGGATTTTTAGTGTCGAAATAGAAAAATTTATCGCGCACATACCCTTCAAGGTATTGCTGATAGCTACCGACCAAAATCCCACTATCATTGATGTCATAGGCGATAGAGCTGAATCTATCATCAATCATAGAGATCCAGTGATATTCATAGTTACCTTCACTGTTCTTAGTCCAGTAAGCAGAATCGTATGCGAGTTTATCTTTATCATCCCTGCGATAAACGTGCGAGCGACCAGCAACCACACCTTCAGCATTCACCCCTAGGCCTTGTGCTCTGTATACAGTATCAGATGTTGAAGTGAGACCTAATGGCAGCTCTTTACTTTCTGTCACAGTGCCATCGGCACCAAGCTGCCATACATAGGCCCGCACTTGATACTGGATGTTCGAGAAGCCATTACTATCAGGGTATTGCTCTTTTTGAATACATATGTCGATTGGATATGTATCGCCAGAAATACAGCTGTCGAGCCTCTCCTTGGTCGTTTTTGACAGCTCGGTACCGGCATAGCCAGTGATAAGGCTTGTAGCATTAATCGCCGTAGCAACCGAATAGCCGCCAACATTAACCGTGTCGCTGTCTTTGACATATTCAGTTAAAGGAGGAAGCAGTTCGACTTCTGAACCGGTGGCAGTTTTAACAAAACCACGTTCTTCAAACTCACGGTAATACCAGTAGTCTTGATCTGCTGTTTCACCTGTGTAGGCAACTTTTTCCTCAGGGGAGGTCATGGAGCCAATTTTGACCCCGGCATCATTTATATCGTAGTAGTTAGCATCGACAGAGTTGATAGACTCAGGTACGTCTGGATCGGTATCTTTTGGTGGCGTAGTACCATTCACACTATCAAACGCGGGGTTCCAAGCACCTGAAGCCCCATTCTCATCTGAAGTAAAAGTGAAGTTGTTGGCTTTAATCGGCTCATTAATCGAATAGGTGATCTTCTCAGCATCGGCGATACCATCTTCGATATCAATCACACCATTATCATCTTCTTCAGACGTATCTAGTTTCTTTTTCCCCTTTGAAACACCAACAGACTTATTATCGGCATTGACTGCCATGCCATATCCGTTACGGGTACCTTCCAGTGTGCCATTGAGATCAAAATCTTCGATATTTTTAATTTCATAGACTGGCGCAGCATAGGCGCCCTGAAGAACACCAATTACCCCTACGGCAACTAATGAAAGGGCTTTATCCAATTTAAACTTCATTAACGCTATTCCCATTATTATTTTAGTCTTACTTGAGCGACTCAAGTTCTTCCCATCGCTCAAAGCAAACTTCCAACTTCTGCTCTTTATTAGCGAGCAGTTCGAGTTGAAGGTTAATTTTCTCTTGATCCTGAGCATAAAACTCTGGCGCACTAATCTTTTCCTGTAAAACTTCAACTTCTTGCTCTAACTGCTCCATAGTGGCAGGCAATGCTTCGAGCTCACGCTGTAGCTTAAACGACAACTTCTTTTCAGCTTTGGCTTTTACAGGGGGTTTAACCTCTTTTACCTCAACCACGACAGGTTGGACAGTCTTTGCCTCTTGAGGTTCCTCAGAATAAAATTTCGCTCCTTGAGACACGGCATCTTGATAACCACCAACATACTCGGCCCAACCACCGTTACCCGTGAACCACCAACTACTGGTTACTGTATTATCGATAAAGGCTCTATCATGACTCACGATCAACAGAGTTCCAGGATAATCACTCAGTAGCGACTCTAACAACTCGAGTGTTTCGATATCGAGATCGTTTGTCGGTTCATCGAGAATAATTAAGTTTGCAGGTCTTAACAAGAGACGAGCCAGTAACAATCTGTTTTTCTCACCGCCAGAAAGTGCCTTAACCGGTGTTCTCGCTCTCATTGGCGAGAAAAGGAAATCTTGCAAGTAGCTTAAGATATGCCTGTCTTGACCATTAATCGTGATGGTCTTCTTACCTTCGCCGACATTCTCTTCCACTGTTTTTTCAGGATCGAGTGCTTCGCGGTACTGATCAAAATAGGCAATTTCAAGCTTGGTGCCTACTTTGACACTTCCAGACTGGGCTTCAAGCTGACCAATCAATAATTTAACCAGCGTAGATTTACCACAACCATTAGGGCCAATGAGTGCAATTCGGTCGCCACGCATTACAGCCGTGGAGAAATTTTTAACCAAATTCTTATCGGGCAAGTTGTAATTCAAGTCTTCGATGTCAAACACAAGTTTGCCAGAGCGGTCTGTATCGGCAACGGCCATTTTTGCGCCGCCTTGGCGATTGAGTCTGGCCATACGCTCATCTCTAAGCGCTTTAAGGGCACGCACCCTGCCCTCATTTCGAGTTCGTCTCGCCTTTACACCTTGACGGATCCAGACCTCTTCTTCCGCTAACCTCTTATCGAAGTGGGCATTTTGCTCTGCTTCAACCCTCAACCATTCAACTTTCCCATCTAAATATGCTTGATAATTTCCTGGCCAAGAAGTCACCACGCCACGATCAAGATCCACGATTCGGGTTGCCATTCTTGAAATAAAGCCCCTGTCGTGACTCACAAAAACGATAGCGCCTTTATAGCTCATTAAGAATTGCTCAAGCCACTCAATAGTATCGATGTCGAGATGGTTGGTCGGCTCATCAAGAAGGAGAAGATCGGGTTCACTAACCAGCGCTCTGGCCAATGCAACCTTGCGCTGCCATCCACCCGACAATTCAGATAATGCACTGTCAGGATCTAAACCTAATAACTCACAGTTCTGTATGATTCGGCTGTCAAGCTGCCAACCATTGAGGTGTTCTATATCGTCTTGCAAACGCTCCATCTGCTTGAGCATACGCTCCATTTGCTCAGGTTCGGCGGAGCCGACATCATGGGCCAACTGGTGGTAACGTTCTAGTTTTTCACCAACCTCTTGCAGGCCTGCAGAGATGTATGAATAAACTGAACCCGGCTCAGCTTTTGGTGGATCTTGTTGCAAACGACTCACTTTAACATCGGTCGCTATGTTAAATTCACCTTCATCGAGTAGCACATCACCACTCAATACTTTCATCAAGCTCGATTTCCCGGTGCCATTTCGGCCAACGATACAGACACGTTCACCTTCTTCTATGGCGAAATCTGCTTTTTGCAATAGTGGTGTATAGCCATATGCTAACGAACCATTATTAATACGAACTAAACTCAAGTTATGCTCCTAAAAAATTGTTGTAACGTATCGATATCAAAAGGCCAATTCAGCTCTGCTTTGGTATCAATCTGTTTTAAAACTGGAATGCGCGTGCCATATTGCTCGGCTAGCAAATCATCATCGCAGATGTCTTGGCTGACATAATCAACCTCAATTTGAATGAGTAAATCAGCAGCAAGCTCACACAGATGACAAGCATCTGTGTGAAACAAAATATAATTGACAGGCTTACTCGGCATGCGTTAGCAACCAGGTATTATGAATTTGCGGATTACGCTTAAAATCAAAGGGTAACGTCTGTTCATCGATGTTCTTTACAGTGAAATTCAAAGCCTCTAGCGCTTCAATTTCCATTTTGAACTTGCGCTTATTGTTCGAGAAAATAATCTCACCGTTCGGGTTCAATAACTTAATTAAACTCGATAGCAAAGCAACATGATCACGTAAAACATCAAAAGAATCTTCCATTCTTTTTGAGTTTGAAAATGTGGGGGGATCGATAAAGATGAGATCAAATTTATCGTGAGTCGTCTTAATCCACTGCATACAGTTAGCCTGAACAAACTGATACTTATCGTCATTTAATCCATTTAAGGCAAAGTTCTCTTTTGCCCAATTAGTATAGGTATTTGACATATCTACCGTTTTAACGGACTTAGCCCCACCTAATGCGGCATGCACAGATGCAGAACCGGTATAAGCAAACAAATTTAATACGTCTTTGTCTTTAGATTTGGTACCGACTAACTTACGTGTCAAACGATGGTCAAGAAAAAGCCCCGTATCTAAATATTCTTTAAGATTCAGCTTAAACTTAGCGCCATATTCAGTTGTAATTAGCTCAAGCTTATTCGCTTGAATCTTTTCGTACTGATTGGTGCCCTTTTGTTTCTCACGAGTTTTTAAAATTATATTATCGGGATGGATACCAATTGCGCTTGGTAGAGAGATCAGTACATCTGTAAGACGACGTTTGGTCACAGACTCTGGAATATCAACTGGCGCCGTATATTCTTGAATCACAACATAATCAAGGTACTTGTCGATCGCCACTTTATAGTCAGGCAGATCGGCATCATAGATACGATAGCTATCGACTCCCTCTTTCTTAGCCCACTTTTCCAGCTGCTTAAAATTCTTTTTCACTCGATTAGCAAAAGGAACTGCAATATCGCTAACATCACCATCTCGGTTGATTTTTGCAGGATCGACACGACGTGTATTTTCTGCATGAACAGTATAAAGATTAAATGCACACTCTAGTGCACCATTATTCATCTTCATCTGTTTATCAGCCTTTAACTTTAAGGCTGACAAAAGCTCCACGTCACTGTTTAGAACAGCAAGATTCCAGCCACCAAATTCAGCTTTAAACTTATCACCTAATTGATAGTACAGCTGTAAAAGAGCTGTCACTGTACCTAATCGCTCACCATAAGGCGGGTTTGTGATTAAATAGCCTGTCGCTTCTGGTACTTTTACATTTAACGCATCAGTCACACTGAAATCGATTAAATCGAGTACACCGGCATTTTCAGCGTTCTTTTTCGCCAGTGCTACAATGCGCGAATCGATATCTGAACCGTAAAACTTAGTGGTACAACGAGTCACACCAATCGATGCTCTCGCCTTAGCTTCATCTAATAAGTCTTGCCACACTTTATCATTATGTCTGTGCCAATGCTCAAAGCCAAAACGCTCACGATATAAACCCGGAGCGATATCACAGGCGATCATGGCAGCTTCAATCAAAATAGTACCGCTACCACAAAAAGGATCGAGTAAAGAGACTGGATTTTTTTGCCATCCACTGCGCATTAACATGTTCGCCGCTAAGTTCTCTTTTAACGGCGCTTCACCGGCTGTTGCACGGTAACCACGCTTATGCAGCGAAGGACCAGAAAAATTCAAACCGATAGTGATCTGTCCACGGCGATAGTGTGCATCGATCCTAAAATCAGCATCTACACGGGCCACATCAGGTCTCGGGCAATCATCATCACGGAAACGATCGACAATGGCATCTTTAATCTTAAGCGCGCCAAACATGGTGTTATTAATAAAACCACCCATGCCATGAAAGTCGATGCTGAATGTATTGCGATGATTAAATTCCATCTGCCAATCAATACCATAAGCGGCGTTATAAAGTTGCTCAGGGGACTCACACGGTCCTTTGTGTATAACGACGATAATACGGCTAGCAAGTCGTGACCAAAGGGTTATCCGATAACCTAATTCCAGTGATGCAGAAAAATAAACTCCAGCAACACTTTCTTTAATTTCAGAAGCACCAAGCTCAGCTAACTCGAGTGATAACGCATATTCATAGCCCTTAGGAGCCGCAGCAAAAAAATTTAACATCAATAGATAGACACACTGTAAAAATTAATCCGACATTATACCTCGAAGATGAGACAAATGATAAAAAGTTATTGACCAAGAAGGTCAAATAACAGCTTGGATCATGCTGCGTTGCACATTCATCATACATTTAGCTTCATAATTGAACGCTCAATAATGATTTGGTCTATCTGGCTTGCAATGGATAAGCCTTGCCGCTATAGTTCGCCCCGCTTCGAGAGGGCTGGTTTGAGAGTATCAAATCAAGCAGATTTCTTAAAAGCAAAATCAGGACGCGGGATGGAGCAGTATAAAAACTACTCGGGCTCAACTCTCTATGAAAACAAGGCGAAGGTCGTTGCCATGCTTTTATAGAAAGTAATCCAGCTCCCGCAACCAATTCTTTAGTAGATAGAATTAAAACAATTTGCAGCGTTTATCGGACGCGGGATGGAGCAGTATGGTAGCTCGTCGGGCTCATAACCCGAAGG
>SDWK01000841.1 GCA_004195335.1 Shewanella sp. | reverse complement strand
AGATATAGTAAGAGATAGGAACGGGTGGTTGCCCACCTAACGTTACATCATTCAGCTTTAATCACTGACTAAAGTGCACGCCAGCTTGCCTGTAATAGTGTCGAACCATTATCACTAAGTTTGACTTTAAACTCATCACCTGCATTCACTTTACCCACGCCTTTAGGTGTACCGGACATGACTATATCGCCATCTTCTAGACTCATGAATGTCTGAATTTCATCCAAAATCTGTAATGGCTTATTTATCATCAGCTCGATGTTTCCCCATTGAGTCGGCTCATCATTAATGAGCAACTCAAATGTAAATTCTTCACTGATAGCTTCGATTGGAATAAATTGACTCATCACTGCTGACCCATCGAACGCTTTTGCTCGCTCCCAGGGAAGGCCTTTAGCTTTGAGTTTACTCTGCAAGCCTCGCTTTGTAAGATCCAGCCCAACTCCAACCGCAACAATCGCGCCGTCTTCAACCAAAAAACTCAATTCAGCCTCATAATGAATCACTTCATGATGAAAGCTTAACAGTTCATCGGAAATAGCAGAGTTAGGCTTGATAAATAACACCATCTCTTCAGGTACATCATTATTTAGCTCTTTGATATGATCGACATAATTTCTGCCCACACAAACCACTTTGGATGGCACAACGACTCGATTACCGACAACAACAGTGTTCACCGCCCTCTCCTTTTATATTTGGTTCAATCCCAATGTCTACAACTCACTATATCGATAATTTGGATATTGAATTGATGAAATAAAGCCACTCTCTCAAGGCTCTCATTATCAGATTATTTTCTGACTAAACTCGAAATCAATGCCCTTAAAGCCGCTGGCTTTATCATTTTTGCCATATAGCGATAGCCCCGTTGCTGTACATCATCGATAAGATCTTTACGGGTATTGGCCGTGATCAATACCCCAGGAAGATGACTGCCATATAAGGCTCTTATTCCATCCATTGCATCAACACCATTTTGGCCATCATCCAAATGGTAATCGGCAAGGATAATGTCAGGCGCAACACCTTTAAGGCCTAATTTTATTCTTGCATCGGCGAGATCTTTTGCACAAATCACTTCACATTGCCAACGACTGAGCAAGCTGTCCAAACCAGCAAGGATAGTCTCTTCATTGTCTATGCACAGCACCTTTATACCCGCTAATGGCTGTAAAATGGTGGAGATCTTCTTAGGTTGAACCTCTTTGACTGTTTGGCCCAGAGGCACTCGAATAGAGAAAACGGATCCACGACCCAGTACAGACGTGACATGTATTTTATGATCCAGTACCCGACTGATCCTATCGGCAATAGCCAACCCCAATCCTAACCCGCCTACACTGTTACTCGTTGGGTTATCCAAACGTTTAAATTCTTTGAATATTTCCTTGGTTTCATTTTCATCAATACCACAACCGGTATCCAGTACCTGGATCTCGAGTTCTGCCCCGCGATAACGACAGCCAAACAACACCCGGTTCCCGCGGGCATAGCGGTAAGCATTAGTCAAAAAGTTCTGCAATACACGGCGCAACAGACTTAAATCCGAATTGATGGTTGCACTGCATGGCACCATACTGAATTTAATTTGGCTGTCTTTAGCCATCGCATCAAACTCGACGGATAAACCATCGAGCAACTCAGACACAGCAAAGTCACGCCTATTGATGTCGATCATCCCTGAGTCTAACTTAGAGATATCGAGTAGATCGGTGAGTAACTCACCGGCGATCTTCAACGAGCTATTCACATGGGACAGCGTCTTCTTCGCTTCCTGATCTAGGTTAGGATATTGAGATAGCGATGCGGTGAATAATCGTGCTGCGTTGAGGGGCTGCATCAGATCATGACCCACTGCGGCCAGAAACATACTCTTAGATGCATTAGCCATCTCTTCTTGTGCTTTAGCCTCTAATAGCTGACTGTTTAGCATAGCCAGTTCATAGGTACGCTCTTTCACCCTGCCTTCTAAGGTATCATTCACCTCTTGCAACGCTTTTGCATGCTCACGATATTGAGTAATATCGGTAAACGTCATCACAAAACCACCGCCGGGCATAGGGTTACCCTGGATTTTGATCACTTTGCCATCTCTTCGCTCTCGCTCTGAAACATGGGGCGTACCATTTCTCATATGTTGCACACGCTTCTCTACTTTCGCTTCAACATCTCCGGTGCCACAGAAACCCCGTTCGGCATTAAAGCGCACGACATCACTGATTGGCATGCCTTCTTGCAGAAATGATTCAGGATATTGATACAACTCAGAATACTTATAATTCCACGCAACCAGATTTAAATCCTTATCGACCACACTCATGCCTTCATAGGCGTGTTCAATCGCGCCTCTGAGCATATCCTGGCTTAAAATAATTTTTGAAGAGGCTTCATCCACTAAACTGAATACTTCATCGAGCGCTAAATCACGACCCTGTTGCACAGAGTCCATCACCAATGAAGCGCTAGACCCGCCTAAGACACCGGCCAACATGTGTTCTGTATGTGCGATGAGCTCAGGCGGTGCCGCTTTATGCCAACTGTCGCTCTTTACCGCCTCATTTGAAAATCTTGAAAAACTTTCGTATGCACGGGTTGGGCTCACGAAGCGACTGGCAAGGATCAATAAATCTTGCTGTGAAACATGCGAATTTTTTCGGTTGGTATTGCTCTTTAATTCACCTGGCGAGACAAACGCGCTGGCTTGCATACGCTCAGCAACCCCGGCTCTGAACCAAATAGAACCCAATATATAACAGCCCAGATTGGCCAATAACGCCGTTAAAATATCTCGGACATTAGGGTTTATCGCTTCCAGTAAGCCAAAATCATTATTAAAGACACCCGATACATCACTCGCGCCTTTTAACAGAATATAACACCAGAGTCCGAAGCCAACAGCCAGGCCCAGTAGGACTCCCGAACGATTACCATTTTTCCAATACATGCCACCAATCAATGCCGGAGCCAGCTGAGCAAAGGCACCAAACGACAACATACCAAGCCCAGAGAGTGAATCACTGTCAATAAATGACAGGTAACTGAAATAACCTAAACCTAAGATAATGATGATGGAGAGCCGGCGTGCGTTGAGAAGAAACTGAGAGAACTGACTGAAATTCTTCTCCCTGATCCTACCTGTTCGCAGCATCACAGGTACCAGCCACTCGTTACTGACCATGACACTAATCGTCACCACCGCCACAATCACCATGCCTGTCGCCGCAGATAAAGTGCCCAGCAAAGCGATGACGGCAACTATGGGTTGGTCTAACGCCAAAGGCATATTAATCACATAGGTATCGGCGGCAACACTATCACCTAAGATGATTTTCCCCGCCAATGCTAAGGGCGCAACAAATAGACCGAAAAGCAATAGATAGAGGGGGAATAACCAACGCGCTTTGAGCAAGGTCTTCTCGTCACTGCATTCGACCATCATGACGTGAAACTGTCTGGGCATACATAAGAAAGCCGCGATGCCCACCAACAGTTGAGGCAACAAAGATTCGACTCGTAATATCGGTTCATTGATCAAGTTTAGTTCACTGGCCTGTTGCCAGATATCACCAAAACCATCGAAATAACCAAAACTTATCACCACGCCAACGATCAAAAAAGCGGCCAGCTTAACGAGAGATTCGAAAGCGATCGCCAGCATCATGCCTGGGTTATGTTCGGTCGCATCCAACTTTCTGGTGCCAAACAAAATGGCAAACATCGCAAGGACTGCGGTGATGATTAGAGAAACTTTTGCACCGTCAAAGGGGGAGTCTTCGGGTTGAAACAGATTAAGGCTAAACACCATGGCTTTCAGTTGCAGTGCGATATAAGGCATGATGCCGAAGAGTGCAATCAAGGTGACAATGGCAGCTAAAAGTTGAGATTTTCCATATCGTGCGGCAATAAAATCAGCCACAGAGGTAATGTTATGCGCCTTAGAGACGATAACCATCTTTCGAAGTAAACCGAACCCCACGGTGAAAATAAGAATAGGCCCAATAAAAATGGGCAGAAAAGACCAAAGATCTTGCGCAGATTGACCAACGGTACCCAAAAAACTCCAGGAGGAGCAATAAACTGCCAAACTCAGTCCATAAATCCAAACCTGTAACTTCTTTGTTATACGGCTAAACCACCGCTCCGCTCCCCAAGCCAACAGGAAGAGCAGAAAAACATACAGAACGGCAATCACGCCCACAAAAATGGTCAAATTCATAACATTCTCATTTTTTATTCCATTGTGCGTCAAAAAATAAATTAAATCTAGCCATCTAATGGCTTACAACAGTCTAAAAACAAAGAGAATTTTAGCACTAGACCAAGGTCTAATAGAGCAAGTAGCCCTTGAGACTCCATACTCCTGTTACGCATTATTAGATTAAGGGAAGCCCAATGAGCACGCAGTCTCTCTACAAAGTTCCTAGCGAAATCGCTGAAAACGCACATGTAAACGAAGAACAGTACAAAAAAATGTACCAAGAGTCGATTGTTAATCCTGAAGGTTTCTGGAGAGAGCACGGCCAACGCATCGATTGGATAAAGCCATATACCAAGATTAAAAAAACCTCTTTCGATGATCATAATCTATCGATCAACTGGTTTTATGACGGCACGCTAAATGCCTCGGCTAACTGTCTTGATCGTCATCTTGAAAAAAGTGCCGATAAAGTGGCCATCATTTGGGAAGGAGACGACGCCAAAGATCAACGCACGATCACCTATGGCGAACTGCATACCGATGTGTGCAAGTTTGCTAACGCACTGCGTAGCCAAGGCGTAAGACGCGGAGATATCGTCACTGTATACATGCCGATGGTGCCAGAAGCGGCTGTCGCGATGTTAGCTTGTGCACGCATTGGTGCAGTTCATTCTGTCGTATTTGGTGGCTTCTCACCGGACTCCATCGCATCGCGTGTCATCGATGGTAAATCAAAAGTCATCATCACTGCCGATGAAGGTCTGCGTGCAGGTCGTATCATTCCTCTTAAAGCCAACATAGATGAAGCCCTATCTCACCCTGATGTTAACTGCGTCGAAAAGGTCATTGTCTATGAGCGTACTGGTGGCGATGTCAACTGGGTAGAAGGTCGAGACATTAAGTGGAACGCTTTGATGGATACCGCTTCTGAGCATTGTGAGCCCGAAGAGATGGGCGCCGAAGACCCACTTTTCTTGCTCTATACGTCAGGTTCTACCGGCAACCCTAAAGGTGTGTTACATACCACCGGTGGTTACATGGTTTATGCCGCCATGACACACGAATATGTTTTCGATTATAAAGACGGTGAGGTCTATTGGTGTACCGCCGATGTCGGTTGGATCACAGGACACTCTTATATGGTGTATGGTCCTCTGGCTAATGGCGCGACCGTGCTTATCCACGAAGGTGTACCCAATTACCCGACGCCCTCTCGTCTTGGTGAGATTGTCGACCGTCACAAGGTCAACATCCTCTATACCGCACCGACTCTTATTCGTGCCCTGATGGCCGAAGGGAAAGAGCAGTTTGCAAACTTTGATGGCAGCTCATTGCGTATTATGGGCTCAGTGGGTGAACCCATTAACCCTGAAGCGTGGCGTTGGTATAACGAAGTCATTGGTCATGAACAATGTCCAATTGTCGATACTTGGTGGCAAACAGAAACTGGTGGTATTTTGATTAGTCCACTGCCTGGCGCCATCGATACTAAGCCCGGCTCTGCCACTCGACCATTTTTCGGCGTACAGCCAGCCTTGGTTGATAATATGGGTAACATCGTAGAGGGTGCTGCCGAAGGTAACTTAGTCATTCTGGACTCTTGGCCAGGACAGATGCGCACCGTATTTGGCGACCATGATAGATTTGCCCTTACTTACTTTAAAACATTCCGCGGCATGTACTTCACTGGTGACGGTGCCAAACGAGATGAAGATGGTTACTACTGGATCACGGGTCGAGTCGATGACGTAATTAATGTATCGGGCCATAGACTCGGTACAGCAGAAGTCGAAAGTGCCTTAGTGGCACACGAAAATGTGGCAGAAGCGGCCGTAGTGGGATACCCCCATGATATTAAGGGTCAAGGTATTTACGCCTATGTCACCTTAACGAAAGGCACTGTTGAGTCCGAAGAGCTACGTCAAAACCTGCGAAAATGGGTACGTAAAGAGATTGGCGCTTTAGCAACACCCGATCTAATCCAATGGGCTGGCGGTCTGCCAAAAACCCGTTCGGGTAAGATTATGCGTCGCTTCTTACGAAAAATTGCTGCCAATGAAGTGACTAATTTAGGTGACTCATCGACGCTGGCCGATCCGGCGGTTATCGACACCTTAATTGAGTCCAGACTCAACCGTAGCGAATAAGTCAAACATAACTCCCGCTAGCCCCTTATTTATTAACGGTAATAGATAAGGGGCTTTTTTCTCTCCTACAACAAATAAAAATGACCATAATGCCTACAATCAGAGTATTGCTTTGATGAATGGCTGAGACCTATCCCCTGCTGTCTAGTAATGCTTCCTATAGATCCCCTCCCTTCTCACTGTTATCCTTTAACCCAGAAAGATTAAACCTATTAGGCTTTATGTGCAGTTAAGAGATTACCAACAACAAGCCGTCGATTCGGCTATCAATCACTTTAAAAGAAGTGCTGACTCGGCGGTATTAGTCCTGCCGACAGGATCTGGAAAAAGTATTGTCATTGCCGAATTAGCTCGGATAGCCAATGGCCGCGTGCTCGTATTAACTC
>SDWK01000834.1 GCA_004195335.1 Shewanella sp. | reverse complement strand
ATAAAAATGTTTAAAGAACTTCTCCAGATGACTAATGAACAGTCGGTACCTCAACGTCTGATGTTCCTTTTTGCCAATGCTGAGTCAATCAATCCCAAAAAGAGTAAGAAACACCAAAGAGGGACCATTTCCCCAGTGATGTGCGTAGACAAATTGCCTTCTGAGCTCCCCACTTTTGATGCGTTAGTCAAGGAAGCCGATGCGATTGCCAAGCAATGGAACTTTGTCTTCATTGCCAGCCTAAGCGGCGAAAATGGGGTTGCGCCTACTACCGATGAAGCAGAACCATTTTTAAATAAGATGGCCAACGACATAGAAACAGGTAATGGGATCGGGCGCTACGTTATCTTTGACCGTAAAGAAAATCCCATTGAGTTAGAAGCTAACGGTTAATTGCTTATAGTTGTTCTCATATGGCTGGCCATCCTATACCGTGTGACTGTGACAGGTATTTGGTGCCAGCTTGTTGCGTTAATGCACTATCCAATAAGTGAATCCCATTTTTGATTAGCATCAGTGGTGTCATGCTTATGTTGAATTAGCCAAGGGGTATCGCCTATGCCAATGAGAAGGATGCCTAATCGAGAAGTCTTCGCCTCAATAATAGGCGCATTCTTCGCGACCTTATGTGCCTCTTTTTTCAGTAACAGCATTCTCGAGGCGGATAATATGCCCATGGTCTTAGCATCAACCGGAGCCTCGGCCATGTTAATTTTTGGGATCCCGCACAGCCCGGTCTCACAACCTTGGCCGCTGGTCGGTGGACACCTTATCTCGGCTCTTATCGGCATTACCGCCTATTATCTGATCCCAAACCCAGTGTTGGCCTCATCGGTTGCTATCGGAATCGCCATGTTAGCGATGCATTACACCGGCTCTATGCACCCACCTGGTGGTGCTACGGCGGTCACGGCAGTGATTGGTGGCAGTACAGTACATGAACTTGGCTATTACTTTGTCATCGTACCGGTATTTTTTAACTCAATAATTTTGCTTTCGATTGCCATGGCAATTGGCACATTCAGAGAGAAAAACCCCTTCGTGGATAACGATTTTGACAGTGAAAGCCAGCAATAAGTAGTGAAGTAAAAGATGCTGGTACTTAAATACAACAATGATAATAGTTGAGTCAAAGGCCCCTTTCGCCCGCCTCAATCCCGGCACAAAAAAAGCGGTATAAATACCGCCTCTTCGTCATATCACTATTGTTAATTGCATCGTTAGTTGCATCTGCCTCGCTATTGAACGTGCATGTTCTCATCACCAAATTTAATGTCAATTCCCTCAACGTCAGCCGTTTCAACCAAACGATGAATATAGGCCTGGAGGGCTAGGTGAGATGCTCTATGGATCAGGTAACCACGAACCTTCTCGTAAACCATAGAATACTCGAGTGGCTTACCCTCAATTTTCCTTGCAATATTAACCACATGCAAACCGTAGCGAGATTCTATCGGTTTAGAGGCGAGTCCTTCGGGGAGTAACATCAGCTGTCGTTCAAATTCAGGCACCGTTTGCCCATTACTGATCTGCCCTAATGAGCCTCCGGTCTCCTTAGAAGGACAAGCCGAATGGTGTTTGGCTAAGGCTGCAAAAAGTGAGCAATCGTCCTGAAGTCGGCGGATGATATCTGTTGCATCTGTCTTTGCATCATCTCTGCTTTTAATATCATCTTTTGCGGCAGCTAACAGGATATGATCAACCTCCATCAGCGGCATGGTGGTAAACTTTGCACGGTTATTATCAAAATATCGCTGACAATCTTCCTCTTTCGGGTCGTCATAAATGACCTCAATCTCTAACAACTGCTGAACGCCTGCCTCTTCATTATCACCTGACACATCAAAACCATGTTTTTCAGCCTGCTCAACCAACAACTGCCTGATCACCAATGTCTGTCCGGCTTGCTGTACAACAACATCAAAATTCTTATGCGCGTGGTACTGCAACTCATTGGCAAGTGCAGTTTCTTCAATACTCACACCATTGACACAGATAAATGGTAATGATTCTTTAGACGGGTTCGTTGGGGTACTTGTGCCACATGAGCTCATAATTACTACTCTTTTAATTATTGGTCATTGAACCATCATACTAAGTCCACGGTTTCAATGACTCGATTCAGAAAAGGCTTGCACCTGATTAGTTAAAATAATGAATATTTGAATGATTAACTAACGATTGAAATCAAACTCTTTTAATCTCAATCGTTAATTTAAATGTGAATAAGCGGACAAACATTGCTGTCCGCTTATTCATTTAGGTCTTGCTAAGCGGTGTTAACGTTGGCGAACTATTTGATAATTTCTCGCAAGATACTTCACCGGAACACTGATCACATGAACTAAGCGAGTAAACGGGAAAATCATAATCAAGGTTAAACCCACTAGGATATGCAGCTTGTAAATGATATTGACAGATTCAATCGCGGCCGCCGCCTGTGCACCTTGAAGCGTAGCAATGCTTTGCGACCACGTGCCCAGCAGTATCATCACCGATCCGTCTAAGTGAGTCATAGAGACGAGAATGGTTAATAACCCAAGAGAGACTTGAACCAGCAACATATACAGAACGACCATATCTGAACGTCTGGTGTTGGCTCTCACTCGATCATTGTTTAAGCGACGCTTAATTAACATCACCAAACCGACCAAGCATACAATTCCGAAAAACCCACCAATCACCATCGCCAGCAATTGCTTATGAGGGCTGGAGATAAAGTGATGATAGATAAATTCAGGCGTTAGCAAACCAACAAAGTGCCCACCCAGAATACAAATAACGCCAACGTGAAACAGGTTACTCGCTACCCAAAAACCTTTTTGATCCATTAACTGGCTCGAATCGGCCTTCCAACTATAGGGTTCACGATCATATCGAATCCAACATCCGACAAAGAACACCGTTAGCGCAATAAAGGGATAAATACCGAATAGTAAAAAATTTAAATTTGACATAGTTTTCTCCTTACAATCCAGCCACTTCTGCAGCATCTGCATCGTGCCACTTGATTGGAACTTGATGAACAGTGTTTGGGTCTAATGATTTTTGTGAGGTATGCATACCCGCACTAGAACACTGCCCACCCACGGGATCATCAAAACGGATCTCTTTCTCTTCCCACTCTTTATCTATGGCCTCAACGGTATCATCACGCACTTCTTTGCTGACAGTTTCAGCAATTTCAATGCGATCAACCTCGACACCAGCGACTTCAATCAGTGAATCTAAGAGTACGCTGTAATAGCATTTACGGTCGATCAATCGCTCAGATAGCATCGTCAAGATATGACTGATATCTCCCAACCACTCTTGAATAAATTCAGGCGATTGCTCACTTAAAAATTCAAGATAGAGTGGAATATAATCTGGCAATTGTGATGAATTGACCTCAAAACCATTGGATTTATAGACATTCATCAAATCAACCATCGCTTGACCACGATCACGGGATTCGCCGTGAACGTGTTCAAACAACAGCAGAGAAAGCGCACGACCACGGTCGAACAACAGATCGTAGCTTTCCTGAGCGTCATATAAATCCCTTGCCGTAAGTTCGCGGATAAAATCCACCAACTGGGCACGGTTGTTAAGACTGAGTTCATCCGACTGCTCCACAACGTCAACAATCTCGTCTGCCGCAGCAAAAAGATCGGCGGTTGGGTAATCTAATAAACGTGAAACAACTTTTAGGATAATCACAGTTTAATCTCCCACTTTGACGGTTTTGATCACATCGCGACGAGCGACTTTCTTACCGCCGAACATGTTCACACCGTTCTGACCATCGCTACAGCCGTTACCGAATGTGAAACCACAGCCACTCTTCTCAGCATAGGCTTCTGGGACGTTCATCTCACGATGCCCACTTGGGATAACGTATCGGTCTTCATAGTTAGCGATAGCAAGATAACGATACATCTCATCGGCTTGCTTCTTGGTAAGTCCCGCTTGCTCAAGGACCTCAAGATCTTCTATCCCTTCGACATTTTCCGCACGCTTATAGGCACGCATCGCGAGTAGACGCTCCAGAGCGCGGATAACCGGCTCCTCATCCCCTGCCGTCAACAGGTTAGCCAGATACTTAACCGGAATACGCAGCGAGCGTACATCGGGTATCACACCCGCTTTACCTAAAGTGCCACCTTGAACTGCACTCTGGATTGGACTCAAGGCCGGGATATACCAAACCATAGGCAAGGTACGATACTCAGGGTGAAGCGGTAGCGCTAGCTTCCAATCCATCGCCATCTTGTACACCGGCGACTTCTGGGCAGATTCGATAACAGAATCTGCAATGCCATCTTTACGAGCCTGGGCAATCACAGCAGGGTCATTTGGGTCCAGGAACACTTCAAGCTGCTTCTCATACAAGTCAGTTTCGTTGGCCGTTGAAGCCACCTCTTTGATCTTGTCTGCATCATAAAGCAGTACACCTAAGTAACGAATACGGCCCACACAGGTCTCAGAACACACCGTTGGCTGACCCGCTTCGATACGTGGATAACAGAAGATACACTTCTCTGACTTACCTGACTTCCAGTTGTAGTAGATCTTCTTGTAGGGGCAACCACTGATACACATACGCCAGCCGCGACACTTCTCTTGATCAATCAAGACGATGCCATCTTCTTCACGCTTATAAATCGCGCCCGAAGGACAAGAAGCCACACAGGCTGGGTTCAAACAGTGCTCACAAAGACGGGGCAAATACATCATGAATGTATTTTCGAACTCGCCATACATCTCTTTTTGCATGTTGTCGAAGTTCTTATCTTTACTGCGCTTTTCGAACTCAGTCCCTAAGATCTCCTCCCAGTTTGGTCCCCACTCAATCTTCTCCATACGCTTACCGGAGATGACAGAACGTGGACGCGCTGTAGGTTGATGCTCGACAATTGGCGCCGTGTGAAGATGTTGATAATCGAAATCAAACGGCTCGTAGTAGTCGTCAATTTCAGGCATATTTGGGTTAGCAAAGATATTGGCTAACACACGATACTTGCCACCGATACGGGGCTGAATATCACCGTTAGATTTTCTCTCCCAACCACCATTCCACTTGTCCTGGTTTTCCCACTCCTTGGGATACCCAATGCCAGGCTTAGTTTCTACGTTGTTGAACCAGGCGTATTCGACACCTTCACGTGAGGTCCAAACGTTTTTACAGGTAATTGAACACGTATGGCACCCGATACACTTATCAAGGTTTAGCACCATACCGATTTGAGAACGTATTTTCATGATCGGCTCCTCTTAAGCTTCATCAGGGTTGGTTGGTAAAGGACGTGGCAAGTCATCGGTATTTGATCCCTCTAACCAGTCGACCTTGTCCATCTTTCTCACCACAACAAATTCATCACGGTTACACCCTACCGTGCCGTAATAGTTGAAGCCCCAGGATTGCTGTGCATAACCACCAATCATATGGGTCGGTTTCATCACCACACGAGTCACAGAGTTATGGTGACCACCACGGGTACCCGTCATCTCACTGCCCGGCACATTCACAATTCGCTCCTGTGCGTGATACATCATCACCATACCTTGCATGACACGTTGTGAAACCACGGCGCGACAGGCAATAGCCCCGTTCGCATTGAACACCTCGATCCAATCGTTATCTTCGATGCCGGCATCTTTAGCGTCTATCTCACTCATCCAGATGATTGGACCACCACGAGACAGAGTCAGCATCAACAAGTTATCTGAGTAAGTACTGTGAATACCCCATTTCTGATGCGGCGTGATCCAGTTAAGTACCACCTCTTTATTGCCGTTTGGCTTAGTCCCTTTCACCAGATCAACCGTTCGAGTATTAATCGGTGGACGGTAGGAGACAAACTGCTCTCCGAAGGCCTGCATCCACTTATGATCTTGATAGAACTGCTGGCGTCCAGTGATGGTTCTCCATGGGATCTGCTCATGAACATTGGTGTAACCTGCGGTGTAGCTGACATGCTCATCTTCCAGACCCGACCAGGTTGGTGATGAGATGATCTTGCGCGGCTGCGCCTGCACATCACGAAAACGTATCTTCTCATCCTGCTTAGGTTTCGCCAGATGAGTATGGTCAAGGCCGGTAAACTCGCTTAATGCCGCCCAAGCTTTAACCGCGACAGCACCGTTCGTCTCTGGCGCTAAGGTCAAAATAGTTTCACATGCATCAATGGCTGACTCGATAATCGGACGGCCTTCACTGATCCCTTCATCAGTATTGCGATGGTTGAGATCACCAAGCAGCAAGATCTCATCATCGGTATTCCAATTAATCCCTTTACCACCATTACCTAACTTATCCAGTGCCGGACCAAATGAGGTAAATTTCTTATAAGTGTTGGGATAATCACGCTCAACCACCACCATGTTTGGTGCCGTTAAGCCCGGGATTAAGTCACACTCGCCCTTCTTCCAGTCTTTAACATCGAATGGCTGAGCCAGCTCACCCGGAGTATCATGTAGCATAGGCACAGTGACGAAATCCGTCTCTTTACCTAAGTGACCCACACAGACTTCAGAGAATTTTTTGGCGATCCCTTTGTAGATTTCGAAATCAGATTTCGCTTCCCACGCAGGGTCAACGGCAGTCGAGAGGGGGTGAATAAAGGGGTGCATATCGGATGTGTTCAGATCGTCTTTTTCATACCAACACGCAGTCGGCAAGATAATATCTGAGTACATACAGGTCGAAGACATACGGAAATCGAGCGTCGTCACCAAATCGAGTTTGCCCGTGGCAACCTGG
>SDWK01000833.1 GCA_004195335.1 Shewanella sp. | reverse complement strand
TTCTAGCTCTGTGTGGGTTTCTTTACTGTGATTAGGGAAGGGCAGTTCTTCTGCTGCAATTAATTGATTAATGGTTTGTGCGGCGCTCAGTTGCATCTCAACATCGGGTTGGGAGGCCTGTTGAATAACCACACTTTGCCCTGCTGCAGCGATATGGATGTCTAAATCTTTCAAGATAGTTAGGATGTGAAAATTCAAATCCTCGGCAATGCCGAAAAATTCAATCACGCTGCCAGTATCTATGTATGCATTAATTTTGATCAAGAAGGCATCACGCTCGATGGCTAAGAAGCGCGCTCGTTGTCCGACTTCAAGCACTCTTGGGTGAGACATGAGTAAGGTGCGTAGCGCTATTAATAGCAATTGTAATTGCTCTTTTGGCGTGTCTAAGCTGATGCGTAAATCGTGTTTAAAGCGGCGACGATCGATAACCGAGAAGTTCTCTAACTCTTTAGATGAAAAGACTGAATTAGGAATGTGAACGACGGATCGATCAAGTTTACGGACGCGAGTCGAACGCAAACCGATCTCTTCTACAGTCCCTTTGGTATCACCAAAGCGGCAAAAATCGCCGGGTTTGATTGGACGGGCGGCGTATAATGTGAGGGCGCCAAACACGTTTTCTAATGGTTTTTGTGCAGCTAAGGCAATCGCTAAACTGCCAACACCAAGACCGGCTAAGATGGTGGACATGTTATAACCTGAATTCTCTAACCACATTAAGCAGATGGCGATCACCGTCATGATTTTTGCTATGGCGATCATGGGTCTGAGTAAGGCGACCGTGTACCCTTTTTGCTGATCATCTAATTGCTTACATTTATACGCTGAACAGAGCTCAATAAGACCTAAAGCGAGTATGGTGTTGGCGATAAAAAGTAAGGTGCTATTGTCAAACCATACGCGGGCTCTAACCGATAACCCTAATGATAAAGCAACGTATTGCAGCGAAGATAGATAAACAAACCAGCGCAAGGTACGACCTGAAAATTGGCTAATACCGGTTAAGTGTGACTCAAATCGCTTGGCAATCAATCCGGCGGCCATGCTGACTAAGCGAGCGACAAACCAAAGGGCAATGATACTCAAACTGAATAGCAGCAATTGCCAGTTATCCATGTGAAATAGGCTAAATTCTGGCAGAGCCTTGGCTAAGGCTTCAATCTGCGGGCTATATCCAAATTCATTCCAAAGTGCGGGGACTTTTGCAATTGAAGCATTGGAGATTTTCCACACTTTGCCATTTTTCGCATCAGGCACCTGTTGTATATAAATAGGCACCGGGCCTTCTTGAGTCTGCAACACTCCGAGCAAGTCGCGGTATGTGGGTAATTTATCGTTCAGATGACCACTGGGCTGATCACTAATCAGTGATAAGTCGATGATGTTTTGTTTATGCCATAAGATGGTTAATTTACGTAATAATTCTGGTCCCTCTTTAGCATCTACGCCTTTAGGCAGGTAACGTAAGTCAACGAATGATGTTGCGCTTTCCCAGTCTCCTTTTGCTATCGCCCGACCTATGGCAATGATTGATGATAACGGCGTTTCACCCGGCCTTGATTGTAATCCAGATAGAGACTCAGCAACCGCCTCACTGCGCTCTTCAGCTTCGGTGACTTTCTTAAGATTAATATCGTCACCAGCATAGCTGATTAAAGGAGAACTGCTTAATAACAAGAGTAACAAGCAGGAAAAAAATACGCTAAAAGAGTATCGCTTCATAAGTTAATCCATAGACATAAATTTAAATAACAAACTTAAATAACAAGCTAAAATATAAGCGTTTTATGATGAAACTGCTAGCGGTTTTTAACATTTGAGTTACAAGGTGGGCGATGTATTAACGAATGGCGTTGATCATTGAGGGATCTCGTGGACAGGCATCACTGTTGGCTAGCTTCAACTTAGTACAAAGGGGTATAAAGGAGTATAAAGCGAGCTTGTTATAATGGGATGGCTTTGCTCTTTCCCCTTCCCCTAGAAGTCTCAGTCGCTTGTCTTTGTCGATGCTCATTTCTTTGAATCATTCATATGAATAAGTCCTATGAATGATTCATAGGACTTAGTTGTGGGACTGATATTACCTGAGCAGTTCAGATATAAAGTGTGATTATTTTACGGCTTGCTGCAGTCGTTCACGCTTATTAGTTGAGTAGATAAACAATAAACCAATTAAGGGAATGATTATTGCGGCGTAAGGGATCATGCCAGCGCCTAAGCGGCTATCTATTATCATTCCACCAAGGAATCCACCAAAGGCGTTCGCCAGATTAAAGGCTGATATATTAGCGGTTGCTGCGAGTTCCTGACCTTCACCACCATGATTCATCACACGAAGTTGCATAGCGGGTACATTTGCAAATGATGCAATACCAAATACGAAAGCAGCGATTACAAACAAGATCTTGCTATCAATGACTAAGCCAACGACAACAAGTGAAACAATCATTGCGACAGCCCAAAACATTGAAGATTTTTGTAGGTTTTTATCTGAAGAACGCCCGCCAAGCGTATTGCCGATAATAAGTCCTAAACCTACGATGACTAAGATCCAAGTGACATCGTGTTCAACAAAGCCAGTAATGTGCATCGCAATCGGTGCCAGGTAACCATACAGTGTCATGAAACCAGACCAGGCAAATACGGTAATAGCCAAGCTCATTAATAGCATTGGGTTTTTGAATGCCATTAGCTGAGTTTTAATATTCTTAGCTTCACCGTGACCAGTCGTTTTGACCGCTACAAGAATGAACAACATTGCGATAATGCCAAAGGCTGCAACGGTTAAAAATGTGGTATGCCAACCAAACTGCAAACCAATCCAAGTACCCGCAGGAACACCAAGTACATTAGCAAGAGTCAGACCAGCGAACATCTGACCTACAGCGCGCCCGGCCATTTTCTGTGATACTAAGTTGGTCGCAACGACAGCGCCAATGCCATAGAAAGGACCTTGTACAAGACCAGTAATAACACGGCTAATGAATAGTAAATTGTAGTTTGGAGCCAGCGCCGACATTATATTACCAATAATAAACAGTACCATTAAGCCTATCAGTACCGCTTTTTTGTTAAATCGAGCCAGGTAAATAGTCAGTATTGGGCCACCAATAACAATGGCCAGTGCATAGGCGCTAATTAAGTATCCGGCCTGACCTTCTGAAATGGACAGGGAGGTCGCTATTTGAGGAAGAATGCCTGCAATCACAAATTCTGCGGTGCCAATAGCAAATGCAGCAAGCGTTAAAATCCATACCTGAAGCGGCATTTTTTCTGTTTTCATAATATTCTCACTTTATTTCGGTACAGCAGTAACAAGGCTGCTGTTTTCAATGCATAGCGATGCTTGAGTTAAGGGGGGAGCCGGCTTAACTCACTAGTGCGCCGCCATTGATGTCTATGATGGTGCCAGTCATGAAGTCATTATTGATGGCAAAGATGTACGCTTTCGCGATATCGGCTGCTGAACCGACCTTGCCTACCGGTAGGTTATTTTTTGCTTGCGCATACATCTTGTCGCGGTCAGTTTGAGGCATATTTTGGTAGGCTGGCGTTTGGGTGAGTCCGGGGCTTACCGCGTTGACTCGAATTGGGGCTAACTCTTTGGCGAGGACTTTGGTTACGGCCTCAAGCGCTGCATTTATCGCGGTTTTTGTGTAGGTATTTGCGGTAACCTTACGTGATAACATCCCCGATGTCAGCGTGATTGAACCGCCTGGTTTTAGGTACCTGGCCGCCTGTTTTATGGTGCTGATGGAACCCCAGAATTTGGTGTCAAAAGCCTCTTTGGCTGCAATGATATCCACATCAGTTACCTTGCCAGAAGGCGCATAAGAGCCTGCGGTGATCACTAGGTGGTCAAAGGCACCAATAGATTCGAAATAGCGATAGACAGATTGTTCATCACTGATATTCAGGCCAGTGTTTCTGCTTGCGCTGTGAACAATGTTACGTTCGGTTGTTAGCTGGTTTGCCAGTTCAGCTCCAATACCCGAAGTTCCTCCAACGATCACATACGTTGTTTTATCTTGGTTCATCATTTTTACCCTTTGGCGTTATTCGGTGCGATTTGTACTTGATGAATGTCAGTATATTTGTTTATTTATTTTTGATAATTGCGGTAAATGTGAAATGATTATTCGGTTAAGCTGAATAATTGATGTTTGAATTCATACAAAGAGGGGATCATGGATAAATTTTCAGATATGGAGATGTTTGTCGGTATCGTTAAGCATCAAGGCTTAGCGGCTGCGGGGCGAGAGTTAGGTTTATCTCCTGCGACCATGACCGCGCGGCTGCAAGCGTTAGAAGAAAGATATGGCATAAAGCTACTAAATCGCAGTACCCGGCATATCTCGCTTACCGAGTCTGGCGCGCTCTACCATAAAGCCTGTTTGGAGATATTAGGCAGTGTTAGAGAAACTGAAAACCTGCTGCATAACGGAGTGAAAGAGGTTAAGGGCAGCTTGAAAATATCAGCCCCTAAAGATGTCGGTAAGCAGTATATTTTGCCGATACTCTCTGAGTTTGTTGAGCGCTATCCTGAGGTAACTCCCTATCTTTATTTAAATGATCATCTCTCAAATATTGCAGAATCAGGTATTGATATCGTTATTCGTTATGGCGAACTGGCTGATAGTAATCTTATTTTACGACGATTAGCGTCCAGTCGTCGTGTATTGTGTGCCTCGCCTGAATACTTAGCTAAAAAAGGCACGCCGCTAACCCCCCAAGATCTTGCCGGGCATGATTGCTTGGCAATGCTTCGCAGTCATGAAGAGCTTAAAACCTGGCACTTTCAACTCAATGAACAACGTAAATCGGTAACGGTTATTCCTAAGCGATTTTCTGATGACGGTGAAGTCATACGGTGTTGGGCGTTAGAGGGGGCGGGTATTGCGCTTAAATCACTATTAGATGTCCAAGCGGATATTAATGAGCGGCGTTTAGTCACTGTGTTGAATGGGTATATGAAAAATTTTGATACAGCAACATCAATGTCGAGTACCAACCTTAATGTGGTTTATATGAGTCGGCAGTATCAACCGAAAAGGATTAGATTGTTTTTAGACTTTTTGTTCGAGAAATTTGAAGGTGAGCTGAATATCCCCCAAGCCAAGGGGTAGATGAATTCTGGCTTTTGGTCGGCATACTTCTGAGTTTTCGGAGGGCCGTCAGAGTTATTTTTTCTGACCTATTTTCTACTAAGCATAGAGCAGCTTACAACGGGGAGATAGCTGTAAGCTGCCGGGTTTTGAGCCACAAAAGTCTATTCTGCCCCTGCATTTTTCATTCATTCAAATGCAGGATACAAAACTGCCTTCAAAGCTTAAAATTTAATGCTCTGTACTCACGCAAGATTGGCTAAAACTTTCGTTCTCGACTTTTTTTATTTCTACAAAATGCAGTAACTCCTCCCTTGTTAGTTCATCTAAGCCTAACGAAGCTAACGTTCTGCCTTCTGCATAAAAATCTCTTTCTAAAATACCGCCACACATCGCGATTAAACGATTACATTCAGGCATTTTAATGCCTAACTTGTCACCTAATGATGATAATAAAACCAGTCCCATAGGAACATCTTCAGTGACGTATCGATTATCGAAACTATAAGGACCAGGAGGTGATGATATTTTATAGCTTTCAAAAACTTCTCTAGGATCTTGGTTAAGATCTTCTTCATTTCTAAATAAACATGCTTCTAGATAGGGAATGGGTTCACATCCTAGGGCACTTAACACGGCCATTTTCTCAGCGTCTAATTTATCTATCATTAGCCATGCCATGTCAGTTGAAAGCGCATCCCTGTACATATATGGCACTTCATCTGGGTGATGCTTTGCACAATACTCAAGCATCGGATACATGACATACTGGCCAATGGTGTGAACAATGATATTGGGATTATGTAGTGCCGATTCGAATATGTTTTTTCGAACTTTGCTCTTTTCAATGTTGTAGGCAGGGAACAAGCGGGATGCGATGGCCATTCCTTCTGCTGTTCTGGTGGCGGGGAAAAATGACAGCGAATTTCTGGCATTTTTAAATAAAACTTTCACCGTGCCGGGTACAACGACTCTTGCGTCATTAGGGGTAGATTCCCCCTCTGCAAAGATGGGGTTATTATCGCAATATTTACTATAGAAGATGCTGCCTGCATACCCTGGAATTAAGATAACCAATTGATCATCAGTGAAATGTTTTGCGATTCTTTCAGCTAGGGCCGGATGGTAAGTGGTTTGAATAAAAATCATGATTACATCGGTACCCTCGATCGCTTCTTTAGGGTCTCGCGTAATCATTTCTAATGGTTGAAAGGTTTTTTCTGCATCATCTGCACTATCTGTAAAATGCCCTTTTTTTGTGTTGTCGATACAATATATTCCCCCATTTTTTACCATCGCTTCAAAATGGTCATCATGAGTAATACGGTTCGAAGTTTTTAATAGTCTTACTTTATGTCCTGCCTCGGCAGCCATAAACGCACAAGCAGAACCAGCGTTGCCTGCTCCAATTATGGTAATTTTCATTTTTTTCCTTTATTTCTTTTTTATTCAAGATGTTATTTGTCTTAAGCCCCTTGAAAATATAAGCCTATGGAAATATGAAAGCTGTGGAGATGTGAAAGCTGTGGAGATGTGGAAGCTGTGGAGATGTGGAAGCTGTGGAGATGTGGAAGCTGTGGAGATATGGAAGCTGTGGAGATGTGGAAGCTGTGGAGATGTGGAAGCTGTGGAGATGTGG
>SDWK01000568.1 GCA_004195335.1 Shewanella sp. | reverse complement strand
AGGCACTGATATGTTTGTTTAGTTTTAATTGTCGTCGAACGGTGTCGATATCTATCTCATCGAAGGCATTATCTTGCCAGCTTGCGGCCAAAATGGAGAGGGCCGATTCTACTTCATCGGTCGGACAGGCCATCTGCAGCGCGATGCTATGCATGCCGGCTCTCACCTTCAGGCTTTCGATACATGACAGCGGTTTCTTTGCCGATAACCAATTTACCCTCTGATAGAGTGCGGTATTGAGTACGTCGATATCCTTAAACGGGCGCTGAGAGTTAATTAACACTAAACTGATGTAATGCAACCCAGAGTGACTGGCTGGGAACTGATGCAGGGTGAAATGTGGGGTTAATGGCGTGACTCTAGGTTGAGTATTGCTGAGCTTGCTTTCATCCTCTTTGACTAATTTAGCGGTAGAGGTGAGTTCAGGCGCGCCTTTGAGCGGTTCAAACTGAGAAATGACAGGCGCTTGCGTGTCGGTGAATACTAACTTTGTCTGTTGGCAGCCGACTGTCGGAACTGTTAATAGTATCAGGCTGAGTAATATCGCTTTTCCCCTGAACTGACCTAGATCAATTGTAATCATAAGACGAGATCCTCCAGAGTGTCACTCATCCCCGTTGGAAACCATTCGAGCAAGGTTTTAGTCCAGCGAATGTACCAAGGTGGAAGCAGATCCAGCCTGACATAACCTTGAGAAAAGTAAGTTTGTGCAACGGCTTGTAGCTGAGCCGGGCTGACGGCATCGATGCGTTCCCAGGGCCCGGTTAACGGCGTTAAGCTATCTTGCGATAAGGTCGCAGATAGGGCCCTAGCAAGTAGTGAAGGTCTGTCAATGAGCTGTAGCCGCTTGTTGAGCCAGTTTGCCTTGAGTTGAGACAGAGCCTCGGCGGATATGCCATCTGTAGCCAAGGAGTTTATCGCCTGCTCTACATTATTGGCGAGCCTATCCAGTGAGGTTTTAGCTCTGGGGACCATAACCAGATTAGTGACTCCCATCTGCTCCATCGTCAATGGGATTGAATAGGTGAGCAGTTGGTCTGGATCGGTTAATCCGCTCTGCTTAATCAAGCTGCTGCGGTTTTGAAAAAGATAGGCTTCTAACAGGGAGACCGCGGCAGCATCACGGTGCGTCTGCCCGACGGTATGCCAGGCGAGTAATAGTGCCGGCCATGGGCCTCTTTCATCGACGACCTCGGCATGTACGGGCTTGTTTTCAAATTGCATCTCAAGGGGCACTTTTTTCCTCTGTTCTGGATTCTGCCACTGGCCAAACTCCTGCTTCACCCATTGCGCTGTGCTGTCAGGATATGTGCCTACGATACTCAGCTGCATGGCATCGGGGCGGTAGTGAGTCTGATGGAACTTTGTGAGTGCATCAGTAGTTGCATTTTTAACGTCTTCCCGGCTGCCGATCACCGCATGACCATAGGGCGTGTCTTTGGCCTGAGTCAGTAAAAACGCCATCGCCTTACGTACGTAGGGTTGATTATCTATGCTGGTGGCCATCTCCTCGAGTACCGTGTCCTGCTGATTCTTGACGGTTTGATCTGTTAGTGCCGGGCGAATAAATCTATCGGCTTCCAGCCAGAGGCTGAGTTTCAGTGCTGTTGACGGGATAGTCAGGTAGTAGTTGGTGAAATCGAAGAAGGTGGACGCATTAAATTGCCCGCTTAAGGCGCTCATGGTTTGGGCGTAGCTATCTCCCGGCGCATTCTCACTGCCCTTGAATAACATGTGTTCAAACAGGTGGGCGTAGCCGGCCTGCCCCGAAGGCTCATCTCTGGAGCCAACACTGAATTGACTGGCCAGGGAAACCAGCTGGCTGTCGGCTAAAGGGAGTAATCTGAGCTGAAGGCCATTGTCTAGCCGATGAAAGATGATCTGTTTCTCTGTGCGGTACAGGGGGGCGGCCATTTGTTGCAAATCTAATTCATTGGCCGTGACCACTGGGACAAGCAATGCCGCTGTGGTGAGTGAGGTGACCAACATCAACAGGCCTAAAACCAGGTGATAAATGGGGCCATTAATTGAGTCCGTAATGGTCTTCACTCTTGAGACAATATCCTTTTTCATTTAATGGCTTATTTAATCTATCGATAACAAATTTATATCAGCTTTATGGGATTAATTCCAATTGGCACATTGCTATACCAGACTAAAAAGGTGAGTGCACAGTGCTATTTCTTGAGTCCTAACCGCTTTGCTAATCGATGTAAATTGCCCGAGTCGACCTTGAGCTGACGTGCCGTTGCCGCCCACTGCTCGCGATTTTCAGCCAACGCATGTCGGATATACTGTGCCTGAAACTCATCGGTGGCATCCTTCAGACTGCCCGTGAGTGAATGTTGGAAATGATTCGAAACCGTGCCAGGGAGTTGGACCTTATTCGTATGAGCTTGTCCCGGGATATCGAAGTGTTGAGGCAGGATTTGGGGCAGGTCATTGATCGCCTGTGACTTCGCCAATACGGATGCACGATGGAGTGCGTGTTCCAGTTCCCGGATATTACCCGGCCAATCATATTGTTTTAAGAGGCTCAGGCTTGTTGGGCTGAGGCTTAAGTTTTTTATGCCGAGCTTTTGTCTGCATCGCTCGACAAAATAGCCACACAGGAGAGTAATGTCATCGTCTCGCTCACGCAGTGGCGGCACCATCAGCGGGAAGACGCTGAGTCTGTGGTAGAGATCGGCACGAAAGCGTCCCGCCAGGATCTCCTGTTTCAGATCTTTATTGGTGGCGGCAATAATTCTCACATCGACCTTGCGGCTGCGATCGTCGCCTATTTTCTGAATATCACCATACTGAAGAACACGTAACAGCTTAGCCTGTAAGGTGAGGGGCAGTTCACCGATTTCATCCAGGAAGAGGGTGCCCTTGTCGGCTGTTTCAAACTTGCCGCTGCGGTTGCTGATGGCGCCGGTAAAAGCCCCCTTTACATGGCCAAACAACTCACTTTCGGCGACCGATTCAGGCAGTGCGGCGCAGTTGAGGTAGACCAGATGGGAGTTTTTACGTTCCGAGCCCTGATGTACCGCCTTGGCGATAAGCTCCTTACCTGTTCCTGTCTCACCTAAGATAAGCACATTAAGATCGGTCGAGGCGACAACCTTAATCTCATCATTGAGTGATTGCATGCTTTGTGACTGGCCGATCATCTCTACATCGTTATCGTTGGTGATATTGACGCTCATTGCCGTGCCCGAGTCTTGTGACTGAAACGCCGCTTTTTCGAGTCGGTCTATCATTAGGGCGTTGTTGAGTGAAACTGCGGCAATCGCACTGAGGCTTCTTAATTCGTTATTGGTGAACTTCTGAAATTGGTCGGGATCGAAACCATCGATAGTGATGGCACCGATTAAACGCTCATCGGCATAGAGGGGCAGGCCAATGCAGGCATGTACCTTAAGCTCATCTCCCTGATTTGGGATCAAGCCATCATAGGGATCCGCAAGATCGCTATCGGCGGGGAACCTGACGACATCACCGGCGCGGGCAATCGCTTCCAGCCTGGGATGTTCATTCACAAGAAAGCGGCGCCCCAACACATCGGCATTGAGTCCATCGATGGCGAGAGGAATAAACTGCTGGCCCTGGAAGGCGAGCAAAGCTGCGGCATCACAGTTGAGGTTTTGGCGTATGATATCGAGCAGGCGAGAAAAACGGTCTCGATTAGACAGGCCTGAGGTGATATCGAGTGCGATACGGGTTAGCTCTGTTTGACTCAAGGCCATGGTTTAGATCTCCGATAAATTTCAATTTTGCTGATTAATACAAGCTTGCTTACTCAGTGTCTGCCGTTTGTCGCCAAACGATAGTGTGTTCGGTCAGCTAGGAGAGGGTAAGATACCTGATGTAAGATGTGAATGTCATATTGACAAAAAATTGATTGTCATAAACACATTGTTTAGGTAAAAAAAGAGGGTCGCGAACGACCCTCATAATGAGCTATTTAGCAGTAAATTAAGCGTTTGCTGAGACGGCCTCCTCAACAACTTTGTTTTTAGCGCCTATAGCCTTCTTAATGATATCGAAGAAGAATAAGCCCATAAACAGACCACCGATACCGAAAAGTACATCGCCGGGCACGCGCATCCAGACTAGAGTCTCGACAAGCGGGCTGTGGATCACCTCGGGTGAGCGGGCAAACCAGTAGCCATTTTCGATAACGGCGAAGAACTGCGTGATACCGACAGGTAACAGTGACATGAATACCATGCCAGCTAAGCCGATATTCAGACTCCAGAACGCCCCTTTGAGTAGTTTTTCATTCCACTGCATCTGACCCGTCAGACCTCGTGTACAGAACAGCATCAAGCCTATGCCTAACATACCGTAGACGCCCATAAATGCAGCGTGGGCATGGGTGGCTGTGGTGTTCAGGCCTTGAATGAAGTACAGGGCGATGGGAGGATTGATCAAGAAGCCAAGCATACCCGCACCGACTAAGTTCCAGAATGCGGTGGCGACGAAGAACATGATGGCCCATTTATAGCGGGTCATCCATGGCGCAGCCTGACGCATACGATAACTCTCTACGGCTTCATAGCCTATGATGGCCAAGGGGACGACTTCTAATGCTGAGAAGATTGCGCCCCAGGCAACCACTGAGGTGGGTGCGCCGGTAAAGTAGAGGTGATGCAAGGTACCGATTAACCCACCCGTGAGGAAGATCAAGGTGGTGAAGAGTACTGCTGCATTGGCACTTCGGGTGCGGATAAGCCCGAGGCGTACTAACATGAGTGCAATAACCGAAGTGGCGAAGGTCTCGAAGAAGCCTTCAACCCAAAGGTGAACCACCCACCAGCGCCAGTATTCGGCAATCGCCAGGTTGGTATGTTTACCCATAAACAGGCCTGCACCGTAGAACAAGCCAATAGCGATACAAGAGGAGTACAAGACCCAGATAACCGGGCTCATTTCACCTTGGGTTTTAAGTGCCGGGCGAATTGCTGCCGTCACGAGTCCAAGCCAGATCAATAGCCCACCGAGTAACAACACCTGCCAAACTCGGCCGAGATCGATATATTCGTAACCTTGGTGGCCGAATAGGAAGTTCATGTCCAGATCGAAGTATTGCTGAACACCAGCCCATTCGCCCGCCATAGACCCCAGAACCACGACAACCAGCGCGGCCCAGAGTACGTTAACTCCTAGACGTTGATATTTAGGTTCGTGACCGGAGAGGGCCGAGGCGATATATAAGCCCGTGCCTAACCAGGTGGTCGCAATCCAAAATACCGCGAGCTGGGTATGCCAGGTTCGTGTGACCGAATAGGGAAGAATTTCGGCCAGCGGTAAGCCATAAAACTCTTGACCTTCTACCGCATAGTGAGCCGTGATGCCCCCGAGGAGTATCTGTAACAGGAAGAGGCCAATGGCCGTGACAAAGTACTTGCCGACGGCTTTTTGTGAAGGCGTCGGCTTCTTGAAAAATAGAGGATCTTGAGCGGCAGGCTTTGGCAGCGGTTCATGCTTACCACTGGCGTGATACCAAACGAGTCCACCAATACCCGCGATCAGGGTGACGAAACTCAGAATAGACCAGACGATATTGCTTGAGGTTGGCGTGTTGCCCAGCTGAGGATCGAATGGCCAGTTATTGGTGTAGGTGTAATCCAGACCGGGACGTTCGGTGATCGCCGCCCAGGCTCCCCAGAAGAGGAAGGCGTTAAGTTGTTCGCGATGCGCTAAACTTGTGATAGTGCCCTCTTTCATGGCGTATTGCTCTCTGAGCGTAGAGAGCTTTGGATCGTCACCAAAGAGTGACAGGTAATGCTGGCTTATCTCCTCGATGGCCAGAATACGCGTCTTAGATAGGGTCACCTTAGTCGTATCATCGGCATCGGTGACAACGGTATTGTGACGGATATCTTCACGCAGGAGCTGCTCTAACCCAGCCTGTCTTTCGCTACTCAATGAGTCAAAAGGTTGCTGGAAACGCTCTTGCGCAGTGATGTTAAGCCAGGCACTCGCCTCACGGTGTAACCAATCGGCTGTCCAGTCGGGAGCGACGTACGAGCCATGGCCCCAAATAGACCCTAGCTGGTGCCCTCCCATAGAGCGCCATACCAGCTGCCCCTGCTCGACATCATCTTTACTGAAGAGCGTTTGTCCGTTGGTGGCGACAAATGCCGTTGGGATCGGGGGTTTCTCTCGATAAATATCACTGCCTATACTCAGCAGTACAGTGAATGAAGCAATTAGCACGGCGATGAGTGCGATTGCGGTTAATTTTAGTTTGCTCATATTTCCTCTTAGCGCGGTCATTTATTTCAGGCATCAGAGGTTTAGCATTTGTTGTGCCAACTAGCTATATAGCTGTTTTTATAGGGTTAAGCTGTTTTTTGCTTCTTTAGTGGTGTCATTTGGACATTTATTGTGGTTGTCATTATGATTGAGGTTGTCATTATGACAGTTGTTAAGGTTTAGTCAGTTTGACTGTACGTTACTATAAATGTCGGTTTGGTTTGGTTTTTGTCTTTTACTCTTCATAAATGATTGTTTGGTGTGGTTGATACTGGTTTATATGTTGATTAATGTTTTTTTTTAAATGTTTTTATTGTTGTTTTAAAGCGTTTTTTTTCTTTAATTGTACGTTTTTGAACTGTAAGTGATTGAATATTTGTTTATGCGTGATAATTAATAATAATTTATTTTTTATAAGCCCTTTAATATTGTATAATTGCATGGTCAAAAGTTAGTCGATGTTTACTAAGCTTATACAGACCTCTGTTATTACAGATTTATATGAGAAAGGTCGTAAAAG
>SDWK01000564.1 GCA_004195335.1 Shewanella sp. | reverse complement strand
CCTTCGCCTGGGACAGGTGTTTATCAACATCCTGATGAATGCCGCCCAGGCCGTCGGAGACAACGGGGTCATTAATATCGAGACGCGTCAATCGATGCCGGCGAGCGGAGGGGAACCCTCGAGGGTGGAGATACGCATTACAGATAACGGGCACGGAATTCCAGGGCGTGAAATTCCAAAAGTATATGACCCTTTTTTCACCACCAAACCGGTGGGCGAGGGAACCGGGCTTGGACTTAGCATCAGCTACGATATCGTCAAATCCCACGGCGGCGAGATGGTGATTGAGAGCACTGAAAATGAAGGCACCACCGTTAGGGTTATTTTGCCTGTGGATGCCGGAGGGAAGGTATCCTCTTGAGTCAAGATTCGGGGGCTGCTTCAAAAAAAGGCTTGAAAAAAACGGCATTATTGTTGTCGCATCCTTTGTTTCGCCATATCTTGACAGCCGAGAATTTGCTCGTTCACAGGCAACGAACTTTGTTGAAGTCTACATGAAGTCATCAGTGGGTGCTTGTGAGAACAGGGATGACCAGGGCCATTACCTGAAAGCTCGGCAAGGAGAGTTTAGCTATTTTCCGGGTGTTGATGTCGATTACGAAAAACGTAATAATCCTGAGATCGTTGTGGATATCGATGAAACAACCCCCGATCAGGCTGCAGAGCAGATTGTTGAGTACCTTAGACGGCATGTAATCAATGATGGGTAGTGGTCGAAGGTTGTTAACTGGGGCCTGATAACTCTGAACTTCTTCATATCTTCCCCCGCGGATTCTGTGGCCCCTATATTAATGTAAAGGTTTTTTTATGAAAATCCAGATGACTCACCTGCGTCAACTTGAGGCAGAGAGTATCCATATTATCCGCGAGGTGGCTGCGGAATTTGATAACCCGGTGATGCTTTACTCTGTCGGTAAAGATTCAGCGGTCATGCTTCATTTAGCTAAAAAGGCTTTTTTCCCATCGAAAATTCCGTTTCCATTGATGCATATCGATACGACATGGAAATTTCGCGAGATGATTGAATTTCGTGAGATGATGCGTGAACAGTACGATTTTGATTTACTTGTTTATACGAACGAAGAAGGGGCCAGCCAGGGGGTTAGCCCTTTTACGCACGGGAGTGCTCTTTACACAGATATCATGAAGACCGAAGGGCTCAAGCAGGCTCTCAATAAGTACAAATTCGATGCGGCCTTTGGAGGTGCGCGGCGTGATGAGGAAAAATCGCGTGCCAAAGAGCGAATCTTTTCCTTCCGAAATGAAAATCACCGTTGGGATCCTAAAAACCAACGTCCTGAGCTTTGGAATCTCTATAATGCCCGGGTTAATAAGGGTGAGAGCATCCGTTCTTTTCCTATCTCCAATTGGACCGAGCTTGATATCTGGCAGTATATCTATCTTGAAAAAATTCCGATCGTCCCCTTGTACTATTCAAAAGTGCGTCCGGTCGTCGAGCGTGATGGGATGTTGATCATGGTTGATGATGACCGTCTGCAATTGACTCCTGGTGAAAAGGTCGAGATGAAATCAGTCCGTTTTAGAACTCTTGGGTGTTACCCGCTCACCGGTGCGGTTGAATCCACCGCAGCCACACTTCCCGAGATTATTCAGGAGATGTTGTTAACCCGTACATCGGAGAGACAGGGGCGCTTGATTGATCATGACCAGGCAGGTTCAATGGAAAAGAAGAAGCAGGAAGGGTATTTCTAGTGGCTCATCAATCCGATCTTATTTCTGAAGATATTCTTGCCTACCTGAAGCAGCAGGAAGAGAAATCGATGCTCCGTTTTATTACGTGCGGCAGCGTTGATGATGGTAAAAGTACCCTGATCGGGCGTCTTCTCTGGGATTCAAAGATGATCTTTGAAGATCAGTTAGCCGCACTTGAGGCCGACAGTAAAAAAGTCGGTACCCAGGGTGGTGAGATCGATTATGCCCTGTTGCTCGACGGCCTTCAGGCTGAGCGTGAACAGGGCATTACCATTGATGTCGCTTATCGCTTTTTCTCAACGGATAAACGCAAGTTCATTGTTGCTGATACACCTGGGCATGAGCAGTATACCCGCAACATGGTAACTGGTGCGTCTACCGCTGAAGTGGCGATTATTCTCGTCGACGCACGTAAGGGAATGCTGACTCAGACCAAACGACATAGCTATCTGGTCTCTCTGGTCGGTATCCGCAAGATTGTTCTAGCGATCAATAAAATGGATCTGGTCGATAACTCAGAAGAGGTTTTTCGGGAGATCTGCCAGGAATATAAAGAGTTTGCCTCAGACTTAGGTTTTGAAGAGATCTGTTGTATTCCGATTTCAGCGCTGGAAGGGAGTAATGTTATCGCTTTAAGCGATAAAACACCCTGGTACCAAGGAACGACCTTACTCGAATATTTGGAAAACGTATCCATTTCCGAGGATGCATCCACAAAACCCTTTCGTATGCGAATCCAGTGGGTCAATCGGCCTGACCTTAATTTCCGTGGTTTTTCCGGAACAATAGCATCTGGAGTAGTTAAACCGGGGGATTCTGTTGTTGTCCCATCCTCGGGGCATTGCAGCAGGGTGGCCCGGATCGTCACGATGGACGGTGATCTTGAAGAAGCAGTATTTGGTCAAGCGGTCACGATTACGTTGGAAGATGAAATCGATATCAGTCGTGGTGATATGTTATGCAACCCTGAGCAGCGGCCCTCTTATGCGGACCAATTTGAGGCCCATCTGGTCTGGATGCACGAAGAGCCTTTGCTGCCTGGTCGTAGTTACTTGATCAAGGCAGGTTCTGCTACCGCGCCCGCTACGGTGAGTGACTTGAAGCATAAGGTCAATGTGAATACCCTTCAGCGTGAGCCTGGGAAAACCCTTGAGTTGAACGAGGTTGGTATCTGCAATATCAGTTTGACCAAGCCGATTTCTTTCGATCCCTATCTGGAAAATCGCAATACGGGAAACTTTATCCTGATTGACCGGTTTACCAACGCGACTGTCGGTGCCGGGATGATCAACTTTACCTTGCGGCGTGCAACCAATATTCACTGGCAATCCATTGCTATTAATAAGCAGAGCCGCGCCGAACTGAATGGGCAGACCCCCAGGGTTCTTTGGTTTACTGGCCTCTCTGGTGCTGGCAAGTCGACCATCGCAAATTTAGTCGAAAAGAAGCTGCATAGCCTTGGCAAGAGGACCTACCTTCTGGATGGTGATAATGTTCGTCATGGACTGAACCGCGATTTGGGTTTTACTGACGCTGATCGCGTTGAAAATATCAGGCGGATTGCTGAAACAGCCAAGTTATTTGTCGACGCTGGTTTGATTGTGCTGACGGCATTTATCTCGCCATTCCGCAGTGAACGGCAGTTGGCTCGTGAACTTCTCATTGACGGAGAATTTGTTGAAATTTTTGTGAATACTCCGTTGGATGTTTGTGAAGAACGCGATCCAAAAGGATTGTATAAAAAAGCACGGGCAGGGGAGCTCCCTAACTTTACCGGTATCGATTCTGATTATGAACCACCAAAGAATCCGGAGGTTGTGGTGAACGCGGGAGAAGAATCTGCTGAGGCGTTGGCCGAACAGATAGTCAATAAGCTGCTTGAGTTATAGCTCGCCGATTTAATTGAGAAGTTATTCAGGGGAAGTAATGCAGATCGATTTTGATAAATTGTGCTTGATTGCCAAAGAGGCTGGTCATGCCATCATGTCCATCTATGAAGGCGAGCATGGCGTTGAGTTTAAAGAAGATAACTCTCCTTTGACCAAGGCAGATAAGGCCTCTCACCAGGTCATTGTTGAAGGTTTGATGAGATCTTACCCTGATATCCCAATCCTTTCAGAGGAGGGGGCTGATATCCCCTACCTTGAGCGAAGGGATTGGGAGCGTTTTTGGTTGGTAGACCCTCTGGATGGGACCAAGGAATTCATCAAGCGTAACGGCGAGTTTACCGTCAATATTGCTCTTATTGAAAATGGCAGGCCGGTCCTTGGTGTTATTTATGTTCCAGTGCAGGACAAACTCTACTTTGGTGGTTTGAACCAGGGCGCATGGATACAGTCAGGGGATTCTGTTGCAAGTCCAATTAATGTTCGCCAGCCAAATCCAGAAATAGGTTTGACTGTCGTCATGAGCCGTTCCCATCCTTCTCCAGACCTTGAGGCTTTCCTGACGACAATTAATGTTAAAGAGTCAGTCTCAGTGGGAAGCTCTCTCAAATTGTGCGTTGTGGCCGAAGGGGAGGCTGATATTTACCCAAGACTGGGACCGACGATGGAATGGGATACCGCCGCGGGTCATGCTGTGGTAGAAGCGGCGGGGGGGCAGGTGTGTACCCCGGAAGGTGGGGCCGTGAAGTATAATAAGGCGAATCTGCTAAACCCATATTTTATTGTTCAAAAAAATGCTTAAAATTGAGTCAGGGTTTTACTGTATATGAGTCTGTTCCGTTTTTTTTCACTGGTTAATATTCAGGCAAAAATGGATCTGAAAGCAGAAGCTTCAAGGTTTATTCTTAGCTACCTCTGGTGGATTATCGAACCTTTGCTTTTTGTCGGCACTTTTTACCTTGTATTTGAAGTTCTGCTGAATACAGGACGTCAGGATTTTTTGTTGTTTTTGATCTGTGGGAAGATCCCTTTTTTATGGTTTTCCAAGAGCGTAACAGCAGCCTCTCAAAGTATTGTCAATAATAAGGGTCTGATCAATCAGGTTGATATCCCTAAATCTCTCTTCCCCTATGTCTCGGTACATGAAACTTTATATAAACAGTGGGTTGTATTTCTGATTATGTTCGGCGTGGTTACCTTCTATGGTTATATGCCGGAACTTAATTGGTTGTGGTTGATCCCACTGTTATTTGTGCAATATGGACTGATTTTGCTATGTTCATTGGTTGGTGCTTTATGCGTCAGTTTTGTGGGTGATTTCAGAATGATTATTACCATGGGGATGATGTTTTTGATGTTTGCATCCGGTATTTTCTGGGACATTGATATGGTTACAAATCCAGCCCTGCGTGACCTGATGCTGACCTGTAACCCTATTGCCTTTCTTATTGACGCTTACCGGCAAGTGCTGATGAAGCGTTCTCTTTACGATTTGAATCACTTGGCGATGCTCGGTGGTATTGTGTTTATTCTACTGTGCTTAATGCATGGTGTTTACCATAAAATCAGCAAGTTAATCGCTGCGAAAGTCGTAAATTCATGAGCTCGCAGCACGAAAATATACTATCGGTACAGGATGTCAGGTTATGCTACCGGAGGCGGTCCGGTTTTCTTAAGTGGTTTGAACATACCGCATTGTCTGCGATCTCTTTTGATCTTAAGCGGGGAGAAACTCTGGGGGTATTTGGTCGAAATGGCTGCGGAAAGAGCACCTTGCTACGTCTTCTTGCTGGCCTTGTTGATCCAACCTCCGGGACAATAACTTGTGACAAAAGTATAAGGCGAGCATTGTTGACGCTGGGGCTTGGTTTCAGAGGAGATCTCTCGGGCCGGGATAATGCCTTGTTGAGTATCATGTTACAGGGGGGCACAAAGGGAGAGGCTCTTGAAGCTTTACCAGGTATTCATGAATTTTCAGAGTTGGACGCTTTTTTCGATGAGCCCGTCAAAACTTACTCAGCAGGTATGCGTGCCCGACTTGGTTTTGCTTCTGCGATAATGACCGATGTTGACGTAATGCTGATCGATGAAGTGTTGAGCGTCGGAGATATTCAGTTTCGTCAGAAAGCTGAGGCGACGATACTTGAAAAAATAACCAGCCAACAAACTGTTGTCTTTGTCTCGCATAGTGCAGAACAAATTAGGAAACTGTGCCAAAGGGCTATTTGGATCGAAGGTGGAGAGTTGCGTTTAATTGGTGATGCCGGTGAGGTTTCTCGGGCATATGTTGATTTTATGCGGAACCCGGTAGAGCATTGATTCGAATGACTGACTGTCAAAGGGTGACATAGGGGAAGTAGAATGAATAAGCGAATTTTTTTTATACCCGGGATGCATCGAAGCGGAACCTCGTATCTTGCCCAAACGTTGAGCATCTTGGGCCTTGAATTGCCTGTTTCTATGCGTGGCCCTGCTCCAGATAATCAGAAGGGGCATTTCGAATCCTCAAGCACGGTTCAATTTCATGACAACCTGTTGCAAGAATTAGGTTCTTCCTGGGATACTTTTATTCCGACACCCGCGAGTTGGTTCGCTTCGGAATATGCGGATATCTCAATGCAGGAATTGTGGAACAACGTTGAAAAGGATTTTCCTGGGGGCGGTCCGATTGTTCTTAAGGATCCGAGATTGAGCCTGTTCTTGCCGCTATGGAGTAAAGTGGCAGAAAATAAAGGACTACAGGATTTTTATATTATCCCCTTACGCTCTCCTTTGGCTGTGGCTGCGTCGCTAGATAAGCGAAATAAAATTAGTCAGAGTCGTTCGCTCTTGATATGGCTTAATTATCTGTTTTGCGCGGAAAAATATAGTCGTGGGAGAAAGCGATCCTTTGTCTGTTTTCCTCAATGGACCCAGGATTTCGAATCCATAATTAACAAGATTGAGCGTGATCTGGGGACTGATTTCCCACGGAAAAACAAAAAAAACCTTGTTAAGGCAAAGATGGAATTTGAGGATGATTTTGTTCATCACGAGAACATGGACGGTCCGGTTCCACGTACAGACATCGAGAAGCTTTGTTTTGAAACCTATGACTGCTTTCTTAAGCTGACGATTAAACCTTCTGCTGTCTCTTATACACATCT
>SDWK01000210.1 GCA_004195335.1 Shewanella sp. | reverse complement strand
GAAAAGAAGCGTCTTTATTATTAAGGTGAAAAGCGACTTCATAGTCCGATACTCTTTCAATGTTATTTATCAGTTTATCGAGGCCAATACTTTGAAAGAAGGGATAACCGGTTTTGGAGACGGCATGATACGGGTGGTTTTTATCAATAATTCTATTGAATGAGAACAGCACATCAGTTGCACTGAATGCTCTTGAAGGAGTAAATAGAATCGAGCTATGAAACATAACCCCTTTTCTCAATTGAAAGGTATAGGTGAGTTCATCTTCACTAATCTGCCACTGTGTTGCCAAAGAGGGAATGATCTGCCCGGAAGTGGCATTATAGTCGACTAAACGATTGTAGATCTGTTGTGAGGTCGCATCGACAGTGGTACCTGAGGTTACCAGTTGAGGGTTGAAAGACTCGGGGTTACCCTCGGAGCAATAAACTACTCCCGGTGGGACATACTGCGGTCCACAGCCAATAAGCAAGCAGAACATGCATGCAATAGCGGAGTAAGCAGACAGACGCTTTATCAGCACTCTCATTCAAAAATCATTTGTTCAGAACTTTGTTGGCCATTTTAGCAGTGCTAATAACCTATGAGCAATGAGCTTATCATTATAATGAGTGTTAAGTTTTATCGAGAAGGTTGTATTTTTTTAGGATCCCGCGAAGTTGATGATAACTTAAGCCTAAGAGTTCGGCGGTTTTCTTTTGATTAAATTGACCCGCTTCGAGTGCTTGTTTTAACAAATTGACCTCGAGACCTTCACAATGTTCTTTGAAATCAATGGGGAAATTAATGATTTCTGAAGAAGGATTGTGAATCTCTGGTTTGACACTCTGTACTGGTGTTGATTCCATCGATGCTATCGTTTGTTGACGCTCAAGGGTTTTCACTCTTTGTGTCGGTCGGTAAGGTGATGCAAAAGGATCCAGAATAATATTAGTGATTGGTGCATGAGTTTCCGCATTACGATAAACGCTGCGCTCAACCACGTTCTTTATTTCACGAATATTCCCCGGCCACGAATACTCCATGAGTTGCTGCATTGCCCGCGGGCTAAAACCTTCAAAGAGCTGTAGTTTGAGTTGCCTTGCCATACCCACCGCAAAATATTCGGCAAGGGGCATGATGTCTTCTGTTCTATGGCGTAGAGGTGGTAAGGTGATCACATCGAATGCCAGTCTATCGAGCAGATCTGCGCGGAACTCACCCACATCGGCTAATGAAGGGAGATCTTCATTGGCTGCACAGACGAGTCTCACATCGGTTTGGACTGTTTTACTGCCACCGACACGTTCAAATTCACCATATTCGATGACTCTGAGTAGCTTCTCTTGAATTAACCCTGAAGTATTGGCTAACTCATCGAGGAAAAGTGTACCACCGTGAGCGCGTTCGAACCGTCCTTCATGTTTCTTACTCGCACCGGTAAAGGCCCCCGCATCGTGGCCAAAGAGTTCACTTTCGAGTAAATTCTCACTAAGAGAGGAGCAGTTAAGCTTGATAAAGCTTTGATCCCATCGGCTAGATAGATAGTGTAATCGTTCAGCAATTAACTCTTTACCTGTACCTCGTTCGCCGATGATCAGTACTGGCTTAGAAAGAGGCGCAACTTGAGAAACGTGCTCCAGCACTTCTAACAGTGCATTAGATTGTCCGATGAGATTATCTTGCTGAAATTGATTTGGCACAGTAAGTTTTAGTCTTTCACGCTAATAAGTGGTTAAATTAATAATAAGTGTCTCTGTGAATAAAAGAAAGAAAAAGTTAATATATTGGTTAAGTCATTGTATTAAATGTAATATGAAAAGTTGGCACAGAAAGTGGATTAATATCTTCGAAACCAACGTTAATTAAAGGACAGCATCATGGGAATTTTCTCTCGCTTCGCAGATATCATTAACTCAAATATAAGTGCACTACTGGATAAAGCCGAAGACCCAGAAAAAATGGTACGCTTGATAATTCAAGAGATGGAGGACACGTTAGTTGAGGTTCGCTCTACATCGGCTAAAGTATTAGCCGAGAAGAAAGAGTTACTACGTCGTATATCTAAGGTGCAGGCCCAAGTTCAGGATTGGCAGGATAAAGCAGAGTTAGCCTTGTCTAAAGATCGTGAAGACCTTGCAAAGGCAGCCTTAATTGAAAAGCAAAAGGCCAGTGAACTTGCAGCCACTCTAGAGAAAGAGTTAGTCATGGTTGAAGAGCAGATTTCTCGTCTTAAAGAGGAAGTGAACCTTCTTCAAGAGAAGCTTGCCGATGCGAAGGCGCGTCAGAAGACCATTATTATGCGTAAGCAGACAGCCTCTTCTCGTCTAGATGTTAAGCGTCAGCTGGATTCGAGCAAGATTGACAATGCGATGAATAAGTTTGAGCAGTATGAACGTCGTGTTGAGGGGCTAGAATCACAGGTAGAAGCCTATGATCTAGGTAATGAAAAGAGTTTAAGCGATGAATTTGCAGCACTAGCAGCTGAAGATTCAGTGACTGAAGAACTTGAAGCGCTTAAGGCAAAGGTTAAGGGCAATCAGACTAAAACTAAGTCTAAGTCTAAGTAATCACAATTCAGAGGTGAGTTATGAACGCGGATATTATAATGGCCACAATTATTATTTTTTTAATGCTGGTGGCTCCCATATGGCTGATTCTTCACTATCGCAGTAAGCGTCAAGTGAGCCAGGGGCTTACTGAAGAAGAATATTCTCAGCTTAATGAACTTATTACCAGAGCCGATAAAATGGCTCAACGTATTGATACATTGGAATCGATTTTAGACACTGAGTCGCCGCAATGGAGGGGTCGAGATGAGTAAAGCTAATGGGCGTACCTTATACCGAATTCCTCAATCAGGTAAAATTGCTGGAGTATGTGCAGGGATAGCCGATTACTTTAACTTTGAAACTTGGCTTGTCAGAGTCCTCGCAGCATCAATTTTTCTTTTAGGTGGTTCTGGTATTGTTTTAGTTATCTATGTTTTGTTATGGATGATATTAGATATTAAACCTGGAACGGCAAAAGATAAATCAGCGCATAAAGATATTGAGGTAAAGAAGAAAGTTTGGCAAGCGGGAGAGCCTGCCAAAATGGCACTTCGGGATGTGAACTCACAATTTAGAAGTTTGGAAATAAGACTTCAAAAATTAGAACGCCATGTCACATCAGACAGCTTCGATCTAAAGCAAGAAATCAATAATCTTTAATCCTTCCAATGGGCGGTTTAACCGCCCGAATAACTTTTAAGTGCAGGCTATGGGTAGTATAAACCGCTCTTTTTCTAAGTTAGGTCAAAAAGTTAGCCAAAAGACACAAGCATTTGCGCACCGAACTTCCGATAAACATATCCGATTAGCCGTAACCGGACTCTCAGGGGCTGGAAAAACCGCCTTTATTACTGGTCTAGTAAATCAGCTTCTCAACGCAGGCGTAATTGGTAAGAATAATAACCTGCCTCTTTGGCAAGTAACCAGAGAGGAGCGTTTATACGGAGTGAAACGAGATCTTCAGCCTGACTTAACGGTGGCGAGCTTTGATTATGATCAGGCGATGGCTTCGCTCAAGCACAGTCCTTCTCAGTGGCCGGCTTCGACACGAAGCATCAGTGAGCTGAGGTTAGCGATTAGGTACCAGCCTCAAAAGGGGCTGTTAGCGAAGCTGACAGACAGTGCGACACTCTATCTCGACATCATCGATTATCCGGGTGAATGGTTACTCGACCTGCCCATGTTGAAGCAGAGCTTCAGTCAATGGTCTATAAGCCAGACTCAGCGTGAGAGCATCTTCAAGAAGTCTGTTCATTATCAAGATTTCAACCAGGCCTTATCTGAATTAGACCTTTCGGCCGTGGCCGATGCGGCGCAGCTTAAACAAATTGCTGATCTCTATCAGCAATTATTACTCGATTGTGTCAATGGTCATGGTTTTTATTATGCTCAACCCGGTCGTTTGCTATTACCCGGAGAGTTGGTCGATACGCCAGTGTTAGCCTTGTTTCCTTTGCTGAACTTATCGTCTGAAACCATTACGCAATTGGAGATGAGTACACCTGAGACCAATTATCAGGTCTTAAAGAACCGATATAAAAATTATCAAAGTAAGGTGATCACGCCTTTCTATAAAGAATATTTTGCTAAATTTGATAGACAGCTACTCTTAGTGGATTGTTTTACTCCCCTCAATAATGGTAAAGAACAGTTTGATGATATGACCCAAGCCCTCAACGGAATCATGGAGAGCTTTAAATTTGGTCAATCAAATATTCTTAAGCGATTATTTTCTCCGAGAATCGACAAGTTACTGTTCGCCGCGAGTAAAGTGGATCATATCACTCGCGATCAGCAGGGGAATGTTCTTTCGTTATTAACTCAACTGGTGAAGCAGAGTCAGAAACAGGCAAAATTTGAGGGGTGTGAAGTTGAAGTGATGGCGATCAGCGCAATTAAAGCGACCAAACATGCCATGGTTAAATCGGGCAGTACGGAAGTCGAGGTTGTACATGGTGTTGACTTATCACAACAAAAAACGGTGACCGTCTTTCCAGGTGAAGTGCCCAAGTCACTGCCTCAAGCTTCATTTTGGGATTCACAAGGGTTTGAGTTCACCGACTTTGCGCCGCCACAAGTTACCTCTTCATCACAAGGTGCCGACTTTGAGCACATACGATTAGATCACCTGCTGCAGTATCTGCTCGGTGATAAACTTAAATAAATAGTCAGAAAGTAATACTTCCATGATGGTGGAATAATGATGCATGAAACTGAAGATGGTTTGAAAAAGAAGCAGGTGTTCGAGCCTATAATCGAAGCAGCTCCGCCCCATATCAAAGGGGCGCAACATTACGATGAACAACCGCTTGAATTCACCACCGAACCACTGACAACCGAGCAAGCCAATGGCATCGAAGGCGATATCGATGCCGCGTTCGATGCGACAATTGATGCTGACAACAAAGGAGTTAAGACTCCTCGACTGCGGCGTTGGTCGATACTGGCTAAACTTTCTGTGGTGGGCATTATCGGACTGGTACTGACGGAAACCTTGTTAGGTTTACATAATGCCTGGATTGAGAGCCCTTGGTTGTTTGGACTCTATGTCACTGTGACATCGGTTATTTCATTGTGGGCCGGTACTCTCGCAGTGAGCGAGTGGCGTAAGTTGACGAGACTCAAATTGGTTGAAGAGGCGCAACAAACCGGTGACCGATTGTCACAAAGTATGCAAGTTGGCGAAGCGGACAAATTTATCAATAAGTTGCTTTCTCAATTACCGAAAGAGGTTGATTTGAGTCGATACCTATCCTCGATCAATGATGAGCATAATGATGCCGAGAAGCTCATTTTATTCGATGAGTTGGTATTGAGTGAAAGGGACCTTATTGCTAAAAAATATGTTAGAAGATTCTCTCAAGAGTCGGCACTTCTTTTAGCGGCGAGTCCATTAGCCTTGTTAGATATGGCAATCATCCTTTGGCGTAACCAACGTATGATTTACAAAATTGCGGAATGTTATGGTATCGAGTTGGGATATTGGAGTCGTATCAGATTGATACGAGGGATTATTACCAACATTGTTTATGCTGGCACCAGTGAAATAATCACAGATTTGGGGACACAATTACTATCAGTCGAAATGACGGGCAAACTTTCCGCCAGACTGGGACAAGGTTTGGGTGGTGGTTTGCTAACCGCCAGACTCGGCTATCAGGCGATGGCCCTGTGCAGACCGATCTCGTTTCAGGAAGCGTCACGCCCCAAGTTGTCTGGAATTCATAAAGAACTATTATTAGATCTTAAAGATTTCTCTGCGGCAGCATTAACCAAAAACGCATCTCGTAACAAAGATTTTACATCTTAAGCTGGTTAAATTTTTGGTGATTGTTTGCTCGGGCAGTGAATAGCGGTCAAGGTAACTGTCATCACTGGCACTCTATACATAATAAATCTAACCGTCGGTGATGCTTAACACCGCTAGGTTCACGGCTTACCGTATCTGGTGGTGGTTTGGATATCAGACCTTGGAGAGATTTTATGCAGGATAAATGGAAGCTGGCTACGAGAGTGATACATGCCGGACACATCAAAGACAGTTCAGGAGCGCTAGTTTCCCCTCTATGTCAGAGTGCCACCTTTGTATTTGATACTGCCGAGCAAGGGGCTGCGAGATTTGCCGGCGATGAAGCGGGTTATATTTATACTCGTCTTGGCAATCCAACCACAGCCGAGCTTGAGCGAAAAATGGCGGTATTAGAGGGCTCAGAGGCTGCCACAGCAACAGCATCAGGTATGGCCGCTGTATCCTCGGCTTTATTGACTAATTTGAGTCAAGGGGACCATCTGGTTGCATCTAAAGCGGTTTATGGTTGTACTTTCTCCTTGATGACCTCCCAATTAGTCAAGTTTGGTATTCAAGTGACGTTGGTCAATTTTAATGATCTGAGCGCGGTTGCTGATGCCGTAACCCCAGCCACAAAAGTGATATTTTGTGAAACTCCAGTCAATCCTCACTTAGATGTATTCGACCTCGATGGTATTGCCGCCATCGCGAAGCAACATGGACTAATCAGTATTGTCGATAATACCTTTATGACCCCGCTTCTTCAGCAACCCCTGAGTCATGGTATCGATATCGTTATTCATAGTGCGACTAAATATTTGAACGGGCACGGAGATGTCATTGCTGGAATTATCTGTGGTTCTAACGAGCAGATTGATAAGATCAAATATGAGACCTTGAAAGACTTAGGCGGCGTGCTTTCCCCCCATGATGCTTGGTTAATCTTAAGGGGGCTTAAGACATTAGA
>SDWK01000206.1 GCA_004195335.1 Shewanella sp. | reverse complement strand
GTGAAAAGCAAGAACCTTGTTGCCATATTCAGGGGCACATTTGTCATGTATCTGTGGCCAGTGAGCAAGAGGAGCATGATGACGATTTTCATACCTCCTGCCATCCACCTATGGAGCTACACTTTGCCTGTGACGTCAATCGAGTCGAAGGCGAAAGTCCGTTTCTTATAAGTTACCAAGATAGAAAATACGCACCACCCATTCCCCCTCCTCATAGTTAACTCCACGTTATTAATATAATTTTTCATTATTAAATCTGCCTGCACAAGTTGTGGCTGAGGTGAGTTGCCCTGTCTATTTTGGATAAGGCGTGACTCGCATCGGCACGTGTTCAGGCGATAACCGGAGTTTATTCTCGTGAAGAGATATCAAGAGATCACACTCGTGGCCTGCCAACGTGCGCTGGTCACCGTGAGTCTGTGTGTGTTTGTATTATTTGCAGGCAAAAGTGTAGCCCAGTCAGATCAAGGCGAGATTAATCTGCCTTGGGTGCTGGAAAAAACCTTGTTAAACAATGTTCAACTGCAAACCTTTCCCTATGACATAAGAGTCAGTGAGGCCCTAACCTTACAGGCTGGGATCACGCCCAACCCTGAGTTTTCGGTCGAAGTCGAAAATGTGCTGGGTACGGGTGAGAGGCAAGGCATCGATAATGCCGAGATCACGCTGGCATTAAGCCAACTTATCGAGCTGGGTGATAAACGTCAGCGTCGAGTCGATGTGGCTCAAGCCACAGAGCGTCAAAAGCTAAGTGAATATGAGATATTGCGTCTGGATATCTTGGCCGAGGCCACAGGGCGTTACTACCAACTACTGCGCCTGCACGCCCTGCAAGACTGGAGCGAAAGGCGTATTTTAGTTGAGCAGACCGCTTTGAAGGCGATTGAATCTCGCGCGAATGCCGGGGCGGTGATTCAAGCCGATGTGACTAAGATGGCCCTACGCCTGTCTCGAACGATGGCGGTAAAAGATCAGCTCGATGGCGAGACAAGACTTGCCCGACTGCGTTTAGCGGCCATGTGGTCGAGTGAGCCTCATTTCACTGCAGCCCTTGGTAATCTCGAGTTGTCATCGACGCTCCCCACGGCGGCGAGCGTGCTCAACGCTGTCGAAACGGCTCCTCAATATCTGCAGCTACTAAGCGTCGAGCGTTTGATGTACGCCAAGCGCCGTATGGAGGAGTCTAAGGCGCAATATGATGTGACATTGGGGATGGGGGTTCGAAGCTATGACGGTTTCGATGATAGCGCCTTGATGTTCAACTTCTCTATGCCAATTCCTCTCTCTAACCCGAATCAAGGCAATATATTGGCCGCTAAAGCCAGTGAAGACAGGGCGATGGAGCAGCAAAAATTGGCCCGCGGTCAGCTTAAGCTGTCATTGATGGAGATCCATCAGGCCATGGTCAATAACGCCCGGCAAGCAAGCCGCATTAAGCAGCAAGTTTTGCCTTTAGCTCAACGGTTACTCGAAGACACTCAAGGTGCCTATCAAACGGGCCAAGCCAATGTGCTACAGCTGGTCGATGCCCAATCTGAACTGTTTGCCATAGAGCGGGATCTTATCGAAGCCAAAGTGGCTGTCTATCAACAAAGGCTCGAACTCGAGCGCATCACCGGACAATCTATGACTGCCACAGACTTAACCTTTAGCTCAAATGCTCATTCAAACATGACGCAATTTGTGGCACCGGAGAATAAATAATGAATCGTAAACTGAATCGAATTTCATCTGCACTCATGGCTGCAGCTATCACATTATCGGCTATAGGATTTTCCACTCTGTTGCCGGGAAACTTAGCCTGGGCCAGTGACGATCACGGCCATGAAGAGAAGGAGGAACACGCTCCCGAGGGGCCACATGGGGGTAGATTGCTGCACCGCGGTGAGTTTGAAGTCGAGATCACTATGGTCGAGTCGGGGATCCCGCCCGAGATGCGTATTTATGCTTATCATAAGGGCGAGAAGCTTGACCCAAGTGAGATAAAACTTGAGCTATTGCTTAACCGCCTCGGTGGCAAAACAGACAAAATAAGCTTTATCAGTGAAGAAGATTATCTTGTGAGTGAGCAGAGCGTCGCTGAGCCGCACTCTTTCGAGGTGGAGGTTCATGCCAGCTTTAAGGAGGAGTCCTTCGATTGGCACTATGAAAATTACACTGGTCGGACTGAGATCAACGATCGATTACTGAAACTTTCTGGGATTCAAACTCAGAAAACAGGCAGTAAGCAGCTCACCTTCGTTGACACTCTGTTTGGTATCGTCGCCCCTATTGCCGATAAGCAGTTCAGTGTTAATGCGCCTTACGCCGGGGTAATCGAACGGCTTCATGTCAGCATTGGCGACTCAGTTGAAAAGGGACAAGTCATCGCAACCGTGCGCAACTCTAGCACGCTGCAAGCTTATCAGGTCAAGAGCCCGGCCAGCGGTCAGATCACCGAGCAGCTGTTGAGTCTGGGTGACAACACCTTTAATCGCGCCTTAGTCAAGATCAGCGACCTGTCGAGTGTCTGGATAGATCTCTCAGCCTTCCCCAAGAGCATAGATAAACTGTCTCTGGGTCAGCCTGTAACCATAGGTGATGATCACAAAGAAGCCAGTCACGGTGCCGAAAATGTTAGCACTTCAGCCCGCAGTACCATCAGTTACATCGCGCCAACCATGACAGGGGGTCATATCGCCCGAGTGCGCGCCGTGATCAACAACGAGCATGGACACTGGCGACCTGGCATGCACATTCAGGCCGATATTGAGACGCGTACTAAGCAGGTGCCTTTAGCGGTACGCGTCGATTCGCTGCAAACCTTTATGGAAAATCCCGCTGTATTTGTAAAGCATGGCAACACCTTCGAGGTGCGTATGCTGAAACTTGGCGAGAGCGATGGTGTGTATGTCGAAGTGTTAGCAGGACTGGATAGTGATAGTGAATATGTCACTGAAAATAGTTACTTATTAAAAGCGGATATCATGAAAAATGCCGCTAAACACGTGCACTAGGAGCCAATTATTATGGATACAATTATCTCCTTCGCGTTAAAGCGACGGTTACTGGTGCTGGCGATGACCCTACTCATCGCGCTATTGGGTGTCTACAACACGTTAAAGTTGCCTATCGATGCCGTACCCGACATCACCAATGTACAGGTGCAGATAAACACTGCGATTGCAGGCTACTCTCCACTCGAGTCTGAGCAGAGACTCACTTATGTGATTGAAAATGCCATGGCGGGGATACCTAACTTGGATCATACCCGCTCCATCTCACGTTATGGCCTGTCTCAAGTGACAGTGATTTTCGATGAAGGCACAGACATCTACTGGGCAAGGCAGCAGATCGCCGAGCGACTTCAGGGCATTCGTGGTGAGCTGCCTGTGGAAGCTGAACCCGCGCTGGGCCCTGTCAGTAGTGGACTCGGTGAAGTGTTTACCTACTCAATTCGTGCCCTCGATGGTGCATTGAAAGAGGATGGCACTCCTTATAATGCCGAAGATCTGCGTACCATTCAGGACTGGATCATCCGTCCTCAACTGGTCAAGGTGCCCGGTGTTACCGAGATCAACAGCTTGGGCGGTTTCGAGCGGGAATATCAGGTGGCACCGGATCCCGGCAAGTTACTGGCGTTTAAGGTCACTATCGATGATGTGATCACGGCGCTCGAGCGTAACAACCGTAACGCTGGTGCCGGTTACATAGAGAGAAATGGTGAGCAATGGTTAGTTCGCTCACCGGGACAGCTTAAAGATCTGCAGGAGATCCGCCAAGTTGTCGTGACTAAGCGAGATGATGCGCCGGTCCGTATCGGCGATGTGGCCGAGGTGTTCTATGGTAAGCAACTCAGAACCGGCGCAGCGACTCAAGATGGTGAAGAGACGGTGCTGGGCACCGCCTTTATGCTTTTAGGAGAAAATAGTCGCGTTGTCGCTAAAGAGGTGGGTGACAGACTAAGGCTGGTTAATGCCAGCCTGCCTGAAGGCATCGTGGCTGAAGCGGTATATGACAGAACGGGGTTAGTCGACAAGGCCATCGCCACCGTGCAGAAAAACCTGTTCGAAGGTGCCGTACTGGTTATTGTGGTGTTGTTTGCCTTGCTGGGAAACTTTCGCGCAGCGCTTATTGCAGCGCTGGTTATTCCGCTCAGTATGTTGTTTGCCATTACAGGTATGACGGCTAACCGCGTCTCAGGTAATTTAATGAGCCTTGGTGCCATCGACTTTGGCATAATCGTCGATGGTGCGGTGATCATCGTTGAGAACGCCCTGCGTCGCCTCGGCATGGCCCAACATCAATTTGGACGATTGCTCTCACTCGAGGAGCGTCTCAAGGTGGTGTTCGAGGCTACAAAAGAGGTGTTCCGCCCGGCGGTATTTGGTGTGCTGATCATCATGCTGGTCTACCTGCCTATCTTTGCACTCAGTGGCGTCGAAGGTAAGATGTTCCATCCAATGGCATTTACCGTGGTTGCTGCGCTTATCGGTGCACTTATCCTCTCGGTTACCTTCGTGCCTGCCGCTATTGCGATCTTTGTTAAGGGTAAAGTTAACGAGAAAGAAAACTTCCTGATGGCTAAAGCGCGTAGCGTCTATGAACCAGTGCTGTTCTTCTCTCTTAAACGCCCCGCCATTATAGTCGTCACCGCGATAGCCTTGATGATGGTCACCAGCTATCAACTCAGTCGCTTAGGCTCTGAATTTCTGCCTAAACTCGATGAAGGCGATATTGCAATGCACGCTATGCGCATTACAGGTACCGGCCTCGAACAGTCAACCGAGATGCAGAAGAAACTTGAATTGGTCATTGGTGAGCTTGATGAAGTCGAACATGTGTTCTCGAAAATTGGTACTCCTGAGGTGGCCACCGATCCCATGCCGCCAAGTGTTGCCGATACCATCTTGATCATTAAGTCTCGCGATCAGTGGGCCGATCCGACCAAGAGTAAAGATCAGTTTATCGATGAACTAAGAAAACATGTTGAGCAGGTCCCCGGTAATAATTATGAATTTACCCAGCCTATCGAGATGCGCTTCAACGAGTTGATTGCCGGGGTACGTGCAGATGTCGCCTTGCGAATTTATGGTGACGATCTCGATATCCTTAAAGCTGCGGGTGACCGCGCCGAGGCCCTGTTCCATAAGCTCGATGGTGCTAAAGATGTTCGTGTCGAGCAGATGTCTGGTTTACCAACCTTGTCCATCGAACCGAATCGGGATCACTTAGCCTTGCTGGGCCTCACCATCGTCGATGTGCAGCAGGCGCTGCAAACTGCAGTCTCTGGCGTACCTGTCGGTCTCATCTATGAGGGAGATCGCCGCTTTAAACTCGTGGTGCGTATGAATGATAACATCAGCCAAGATCTCAGAGCGCTTGAGCGCTTGCCTATCGCCTTGCCGACAGAGCTCAATCCGGATCTCAGTTATGTCCCCCTTGGAGAGGTGGCCGAGATTAAGTTCAAGGTAGGACCCAATCAGATCAATCGTCAAAGCGGTAAACGTCATGTGGTGGTGACCGCGAATGTCGAAGGTCGGGATCTGGGATCCTTTATTAAGGACACTAAGGCGTTGATGGGGAGTGAACTTAAGCTACCCAGTGGTTATTGGAGTGAGTATGGAGGCACTTTTGAGCAGTTAGAGTCGGCATCGAATCGCTTAATGATCTTAGTCCCGTTGACTCTGCTACTTATCCTTGGCTTGCTGTATAGCGCCTTTGGCTCAATTAGGGACTCGTTGATCATCTTCAGTGGCGTACCGCTGGCATTGACTGGCGGCGTCTTGGCGCTGGTGCTAAGAGATATGCCACTGTCTATATCGGCGGCGATCGGCTTTATCGCTCTGTCGGGTATTGCCGTGCTAAACGGTGTGGTGATGCTGAGCTTTATCAAGGAGCTCAAACAGCAAGGGCTAGAGCTGCTTGAGGCTATCAAGCAAGGCGCGAGTCAGCGTCTTCGTCCGGTACTCATGACCGCACTGGTGGCGAGTCTTGGATTTGTCCCCATGGCATTGAATGTCGGCACTGGTGCTGAGGTACAGCGTCCGCTTGCCACTGTGGTGATTGGCGGCATCGTCTCCTCAACGCTGCTGACTCTGGTCATCTTGCCGGTGCTCTATCTGCTGGTGTATCGGTTTAGTAAGAAGGAAGTAGGTGCCAGGAGCTAGGGTTAGGCAACTAGGTAATCTAAGTTCAATAGTGGGAGCCTGTCTCCCGCTAATACGCCCTAAGGTTCGAGATTTGAGGTCCTAGAGCCTAGGAATTTACGGAGAGGTGCGAGATGCGAGGTTCTAGATCCTAGGAACTAGCCAGCATACCCAAGGACTGATTTTAAATCAGGAGCAGATCAAGCATAGACGTGGAGTTTACTGAAAAGGTTTGAGGGGCGAGATTTGAGGTTCTAGTTCCTAGGAACTAATCTTAATCCTCGGACCTTCTTTGAAGGAATAGCCAGCATACTCAAGGACTGATTTTAAACCAGAGGCAGATCAAGCATAGAGGTGGAATTTACTTTTTTGGGACTAGTTCTTTGCATTTTTTGCAAGAAAGGGAATAGCCAGCATACTCAAGGAAACAAACAGATCAAGATGGGGGAATTTACTCCCAAGAGCATGCTAACTCATCAGTCTTTCGCCTGAAATCCCGACGAGAGAAAGTTTACTCGATCATACTTAAATTAAGCTTAAGCTTTCCTGAGTCTAAATAAAAAACCTGATTTTTTAACTAAACACTAAACACTAAACACTAAACACTATTCACTATCAAGTAACAAAAGTTGCTGACGTTTCTCTAACAGATCTCTGATCAAGGG
>SDWK01000190.1 GCA_004195335.1 Shewanella sp. | reverse complement strand
CAGCAGCACCCCGGCATGGATGGTGAAGTAATCCACCACCTGCTCGGCCTGCTCGATCAGCGTGTCGCGGAACAGCTCCCAGGTCAGATCTTCGGCGACGCCGTTGACCTTCTCCAGCGCCTGGTAGATCGGCACGGTACCGATCGGCACATGGCTGTTACGGATGATCCACTCGCGGGTCTCGTGAATGTTGTTGCCGGTGGACAGGTCCATGATGGTATCGGAACCCCAGCGAGCGCCCCAGGTCATCTTGGCGACCTCCTCTTCGATCGAAGAGCCCAACGCCGAGTTGCCGATGTTGCCGTTGATCTTGACCAGGAAGTTACGGCCGATGATCATCGGCTCGACTTCCGGGTGGTTGATATTCATCGGGATGATGGCGCGCCCCTGAGCCACCTCGGCACGCACAAACTCGGGGGTAATCTGTTTAGGGGTATTGGCACCAAAGCTCATCCCCGGATGCTGCACATCGAGCTGCGGGTTGGCGCAGGCTTCGGCCAGCTTCATATTCTCGCGGATGGCGATATATTCCATCTCGGGCGTGATGATCCCTTGGCGGGCGTAGTGTAGCTGGGTCACGTTCCGACCCGCCTGCGCCCGGCGCGGCTTGCGCTGCAGATCAAAACGCAGCCTGTCGAGCTCGGTCAACGTCTCGCGCTGACGGCCGTAGTCAGAACTCAGGCCGCTGAGCAGCTCGGTATCCTCACGCTCGTTGATCCAGGTCTGCCGCAGCGGCGCCAGCCCTTGGCGAACATCGATCGTCACGTCCGGGTCGGTGTAGGGGCCCGAGGTGTCATACACCCGCAGCGGCGCATTTTTCTCGGCGCCGTCTTTATGGCCAAAGCTCAGCGGCGTATCGGACAGCGTGATCTCGCGCATCGGCACCTGGATATCGGGCCGACTGCCCTCGACATACACCTTACGGCTGCCCGGGAAAGGCTTTATAGATGCTGCATCGACCTGAGCCGTTTCACGAAGATTATTGTTGTCCTGGGTGTTGATCATGACATCTCCCGGCGCTATGGCCAGTTACCAATCAGGCGCAGCCTGAAAAGGAATTAAAACAGTAGATGTCTTGACGGAGATAGGCGACCAGGCTAAACAACTGTGAAAACCAGCGCCTGAATCTTGTTTCCTACGCCGGTGTTAACCGGATCAGGTTCGCGGGTTGGTCATCAAACCTCTCATCCTCGCCTGCGCTTCAGCAGGAGCGGGAACCCCGACAAGACGGACAGATTATTAGAGTGGCTACCGGTAATTGCAAGCGTTGAGGCGTATATTTATCTCAGAAGAGCGTTCTGCACAAAAGCAAAATTGAGTCAAAACTGGCCAGCGCATTAAGAGAATGACGCCCGATCTAGATAACCTTGGAATTGAGACCGAGTGACATAGTGATCTGCCAGCGCCAATACGGTCTTTAACTGCCGACCGTACTGAGAAGAGGTCAGCACGAAACATACTCTACCGAGAGGTTATAGCCGCCGTTTTTATCGAACCAAGTGACCACCTCAGCACCGGTATTTATATCAACCAGTTCCGCCCGAAACTCTACCACCTGATGACGTTGAATCTGCTTATAGGGCCAGCATTGATCAACAGCTGGAAAACAACGATAGACATCGCGACTCGTGCCGCATTCCCATAGCGCGTCAATCGCTGTTCGCGCCGATCACATTGAGCCTTCACCCGCGGCCCCGCTTAGCACTTATAAGGCGACGATCTGTACCTCTATTTTATGTATCCCTATTTAAAGCCGGAGCGCACACAGCACTTACACGCAACCTCAGCTGGGATCAATGTTAGTAATCAGTAACCTGCGAACAGGAGCAAATGAGCGCCGGTGCTGAGGCGTTACACCTAATCTAACCAACGCTTCAAGATGCAATGCGGTTGGGTAGCCTTTATGCCTGGCCAAGCCATAGCCCGGGTAGCATCGATCAAACTGTTCCATTTCACGATCACGGGTTACTTTTGCCAGAATCGACGCGGCACTGATAGCCGCAACACGGGCATCCCCTTTAATAACCGGCTCACAGGGACAAGGCAATTCAGAGCTTTTAAAACTCATGCCTAAATCTGTTTTAGAAGCTGATGTCAATTCAATGAAGTCCTTAGATTTTTTATGTAGTCCTGTTTCAGTGATTAAAGAAGCAGAAGACCTAATGGCAGATGCCTATGGCTGTGATGATGCATTTTTTATTGTAGGTGGTACAACTCAAGCTGTACAAGCGATGGTGATGAGTGTGGTATCTGATGGTGAAACGATTATTATGCCTAGAAATGTACATAAGTCAGCTATTAATGCGCTGATATTATGTGGTGCAAAACCTCATTATATGTATCCTTACATTGAAGAAGAGTTTGGTATGACAACCGGTGTTTCTCTTGATGATGTAAAGAAGGCTATTGATGAAGCGCCAAAAGCAAAAGCGGTGTTTATCATTAATCCTACTTATTATGGCGTTGCGTCTGAATTAAAAACAATTATAGAATATGCTCATAGTAAAAATATCAAAATAATAGTCGATGAAGCACATGGTGCTCATCTACCATTTCATAAGGATATGCCAGATGCTGCAATGAATTTAGGTGCAGATATGTCTGCGGTCAGTACACATAAAACGGGTGGTTCGTTAACACAAAGTTCGGTTTTACTACTTAATACAAATCGTATCAAACGCAATCATGTCAAAACAATCTTAAATCTAACACAAACAACAAGTGCATCTTATCTACTGATGAGTAGTTTAGATTTAACCAGACGATTTTTAGTTAAAGAAGGTCGGGAAAATTTGACTGAAGTATTAAAACTTGCTCGTAAAGCAAGGACTGCTATCAATGAAATTGAAGGTTTAATCGCTTTTTCTTATGACAGTTTTGATTCAGCTGGTTGTTATGGCTTTGATGAAACAAAACTTGGTGTTAATGTAACTGGACTGGGATTAACAGGTCTATTTGTATTTGATGTTTTAAAAGAAGATTATAACATTCAGATAGAAATGGGTGATGCCTATAACATCTTAGCCATACTTAGCGTCGGTGATAGTGAGAAAAGAGTAAACCAATTAATTGCAGCTTTAAATGCTATCAGCAATAAATATAAAAAAGCACCTCTACACTTACCTTTTAAAAAGTTTAATGCAACTGCAGTGGCTTATTCGCCCCGTCAAGCATTTTATGCTGAAAAGGAGAGACTAGCACTATTAGACTCAGTAAACAGAGTGAGTGGTGAGTCTATAATGATATATCCACCTGGTATACCGATTGTAGCACCTGGAGAATTAATCACTAAAGAAATGATTGATTATGTGGCGTTACTGAAATCAGAAAAGGGTACTTTATCAGGTCTAGATGATACTGAGTGTAATTACATCTATTGTATAAAGGAGTCTTAAATGGATCTTTGGTTTACAGAAAAACATACAGATCATGTGAGTCTTAATATTAAGATAAAGGAACAACTTTATCATGGCAAGAGTGATTATCAAACCATTGATTTTTTTGACTCTTATGAATTTGGAAAGTTTTTAACTTTAGATGGACATATGATGGTCAGTGAAAAAGATGAATTTATCTACCATGATATGATTGTTCATGTTGCTATGGCTACTAATCCTAAGATATCAAATGTCTTAGTAATCGGTGGTGGTGATGGTGGTACAGTAAGAGAATTAACCAGATATAAGTCGATAGAACATATAGATATGGTTGAAATAGATGAAGATGTAGTGAGATTGTCTCAAGAATATTTACCATCACTAGCGAGTAAACTAGATGATGAAAGAGTGACCTTGTACTTTGAAGACGGCACGACGTTTGTTTCTGGTAAAAATCAATCCTATGATTTAATTATTGTTGATTCAACTGATCCAATTGGTCCGGGTGAAGGGTTGTTTTCAAGTGCTTTTTATGAGAATTGTTTTAATGCACTAACTGATAATGGTATTCTTGTTAACCAACATGAATCGCCTTATTATGAGAAAGATGCAAATGAGATGAAAAGATCTCATAAAAAAATTAAAAAATTATTCAAAATAGCCAAAGTGTATCAGTTCCATATGCCCACTTATCCATCGGGTCATTGGTTGTTTGGTTTTGCTTCAAAATCTCTAGATCCAATAACGGATCCGGAATTCGAGTTATGGACAAATTTAGGTATAAAAACCAGATATTATAACCCTGGTATTCATAAAGGGAGCTTCTATTTGCCAACTTATGTGCAAAATATGTTAGATGAAGTATAAAATATGAAAATAAAGCTTGTAATTATTTTCATATAGGCTTATACTAATTTAGTGCGAAGTATATCGTACATGTTAGTTACCGCTCGGACCGGGTTTTAAAACGAAAGTTACCCTTGAAGGCGAGTCTTATTATGAGGAGGTGTAAAGTATGTACGCAATTATTGAAACAGGTGGAAAGCAATACAGAGTTCAAGAGGGAGACGTTTTATACATTGAAAAATTAAACGTTGAAGCTGGCGAGACTGTAGATTTCGATCAAGTATTAGCTGTATCTAACGGTGAAGAGTTAACAATAGGTTCTCCAGTCGTTGAAAGTGCAAAAGTTTCTGCTACAGTTGAAAAGAATGGTAAAGGAAAGAAGGTAATTATCTTCAAGTACAAAGCTAAGAAAGACTATAGAAAGAAGCAAGGTCATCGTCAACCATTTACTAAAGTAGTGATCAACAAGATCAACGCTTAGGTGTAATTATGACTGAAGTTACAGTTGGCTATAAAAAAAGTATTGTTTCATTAGAAGCTTCAGGGCATGCAGGTTTTGCTTCACATGGTGAAGACATTGTTTGTGCTGCTATATCGGTTTTAATGCAAACTGCTGTAAATAGCTTAGAAGCTGTTGCTGGAATAGATTTTATTATATATGAAGCTGATGAATCAGGTTATATGTACATTGAACTGCCAGCAAATTTAAATAAAACACAAGCTGATAAAGCTGATGTGATATTAGAAACAGTTTTAACGGGATTAAAAGGGATTGCTGAGGCATACCCTGAACATATAAAACTCTTAAAAAAGGGAGGTGCAAACATACAATGATTAAATTTAATTTACAATTATTCGCGAGTAAGAAGGGTGTAGGTTCTTCTAAGAACGGTAGAGATTCTGCTTCAAAAAGACTTGGCGTAAAAACAGGTGATGGACAATTCGTTACTGGTGGTAGTATTTTAGTAAGACAAAGAGGTACTAAAGTTCACCCAGGTAATAATGTTGGAATCGGTGGAGATGATACGTTGTTTGCTTTAGTTGACGGAGTTGTTAAATTCGAAAGAAAAGACAAGAAAAGAAAGCAAGTAAGCGTATACGCTGCTGAGTAATTTTCAATTTAGTACGAGTTTATGTTTAAGCCCATCTTTTGATGGGCTTTATTTTGTGATTATGTACCGCGAGTTGGGTACGAATCAATTGAGGTGATTTAATGTTTGTTGATAAGGCCGAGATTTTTATTAAATCTGGTAAGGGTGGAGACGGTCGTGTTTCCTTTAGACGTGAAAAATATGTACCAGATGGTGGTCCAGATGGCGGAGATGGTGGCAAGGGTGGTAGCATCTATGCACTAGTTGACTCTTCAATGAGAACGCTTATGGACTTTAGGTACAAAAGAAAGTATTCTGCAGATCCGGGTGAAGATGGTGGAAAGAAAAATAGATTTGGTAAAGATGCCGTTGATATTATTTTTAAAGTACCACCAGGAACAATTATACGTGACAAAGAAACAGGAAGAGTTATTGCTGACTTAACTGAACATGGAGAAAAGATGACACTTGCTCCAGGTGGAAAAGGTGGTAAGGGTAATAGTCACTTTAAAAATTCTGTTCGTCAAGCACCTACATTTGCACAACAAGGTAGAAATGGAAAAGAATTAACTATAGTTCTTGAACTTAAAATGCTTGCAGATGTTGGTTTAGTTGGTTATCCGAATGTAGGAAAATCTACACTTTTATCAGTTTTAACAAAAGCAAGTCCAAAGATTGCAAACTATCACTTTACAACTTTAAAGCCAAACTTAGGTGTGGTTGAAGTTGTAAGAGGAAAAAGTTTTGTTTTAGCAGATATCCCTGGTCTTATTGAAGGTGCCAGTGAAGGTATTGGTTTAGGTCATGAGTTCCTACGTCATGTAGAAAGAACTAAGATGCTTGTACATGTTGTTGACGTGTCAGGTGTTGAAGGACGTAATCCAATTGTAGATTTCGATACAATCAATGAAGAATTAGCTTCATATGATGAAAAATTGTCTAAAAAGGTTCAAATTATAGCTGCAAATAAAACGGACATCATATATGATGAAGATGTTTTTAATGAGTTTGTAAAAGAAATGGAATCAAGAGGATACAAAGTATTCCCAATTTCAGCAGCAACTCAACAAGGCGTAACAGAACTAATGCAATATGTAACACAAGAATTAGACCATATCGAAGATGTTGTTCTAGTAGAAATTGATGATCATATTGATTTCGGTGTAGAAGAAGATAAGAATCAAGAAGTAATTTATGAAATAAAAGGCGATGTTTATTCTGTAGGTGGTGTTCCGATTGATAGATTGGTTTACTCTACTGACTTTACAGATGTAGAATCACTTCGTCGATTCCAAAACATTCTTACAAAAATGGGTGTGTTTGAGGAATTACGTGAATTAGGTATAGAAGATGGTGACACCGTTAAAATCTTCGATTTCGAATTCGATTATTATGAATAGGAGATAATATGTTATCTAATAAACAAAGAAAATATTTAAGAGCTATGGCCAATGGTCTTAAGCCGATGATACAAATGGGTAAAGATGGTAATAAAGAAACATTCATCAGACAATTGGAT
>SDWK01001000.1 GCA_004195335.1 Shewanella sp. | reverse complement strand
ATCTTGATGGGAGGGGGGTATCCTTGTTAGGTTCGAGAGTGTGAGCCTGTACTGGAGGGCTACTAATTTTATAAGTTTTAGCAGGTACATTTTCCTATTTAAATAGAAGTCGGCTTATAGTCTGTTTATAGGTTTTTTAGGTGATGATGGTAGTTTCGGGATATAGTCTTGACAATGCAATAAGTGAAGGAAAGGCCTGAGGTAGGAGATTGGCTTGATTATCGCGTTATAGTGGTATTATAGATACTGAATATCAGGAAATAGCTACTCCATCCCTCCTTTTCCTCACTACTGAAGCATAAACTGATACAACTGCATCAAGACAATCTTCGCAGCGGCTTTAGAATATGTGGAGCGTAGCGGAACCTATTCTAAAACGAACGAGATTGTCGCCAGATGCAAAGTTGTAGAAGTGTTGCTTTTTTAGTGAACAGCTTACGCAGTTCTTCTCACTTACTAAAACCTAAAAGAGATTCTGCTGAAATAGATACTGTAAGTTCTGATACAGTACAGGCAATTACCAAAAGTGGTGAAACCCTATATAGAAGAAAAAAAGAACTATTTAATAGGGTTTCACCACTTTTGGTTATCGTAACTTGTGAATGTAAATAGTCGGCTTAGCTTTACTTCTCCCTCTGGAATCTACTTCTGTAATTTCCAATAACTCTAGTCCAAACACTTCTAGTTTTTTCTTGAACTGTTCTTTAGAACTAGCTGTTTTTCCAATAATAGATCTATAGCTCTCTGCGTTAATACCAAGTGCTTTTCTAGGCTGAACGAGTAACATCTTATCACCTGTTTTCATGTTGCTTTTTAAGTATTGTATGATTGAGTTAAAATGTCCAACAGAATCAGCTGCAGTAGTAGGTGATGGTAAGTCCCAATCCTTGACATTAATACTGCTCATTTGAGTTGTTATTAGCTCTTTATACACCTCGATATTACTTGTAGGTAGTGTTATATAGATATTGGCAGACTCACAACCACCATCAGGTTTAGTTACAGTTCTGATCCTAATCCTATTAATAGCTTGAACGATCTCAGCAACAATAGTAGAGTCAGTAATATCTGCATTTAGAGTATGTTGTTCATCTCCAAAGGCAGTTACTTCATTTGTATTCACTATGATACGATTCTGAGAGAAACTCTTAGGCTTATGGTTAAGTCCAGCAATAATACAGGTATCAAACTCTTGCCACTTATTTAAGCCAGTAAGTGCATTCCAGTGAGCAACGTCAATCACTTTATCAGGGTAGTTTGACTTTGCTATTTCATTGAAAAAGGATTCATTTTGTAGTTGCGTAACGATTAGTGTTTTATCTCCAAACTGTACATTCTGCATTATTGAAGTTACCCTCTCAATAGTAATCTTACTTTTACCTGTTTTCATTTTACATACATGCATATCTACACTAGAATAACTCCTTACTTTATCTACTTTGGCTACCTTCACAAGATCTCCATGATATTTAGCTCTCATTTCGTATATCTTATTTACATCAGCTGTAGCATCAAAACATACAAGTGACTTATCTGGAGTTGTATCTACAACTCTATTCATACTGTATATACCTTTATTGGCGGTGATGTATGTTTGTCTGTTTGTTAGTTGGTTTAGTACTGTTAGCGTTTGAAGAAGTCTCATTTTGATCTTTTTGTCTTCTGAGGCATCTTCTGTATCTGTCAGAATCTTATTGTAGTTAATCTCTTTTGATTCTATTATATTTAAAAAGAGTTGGTATTTTCTCAATTCAATAGATAAGACTTGTACATCATCCTTTAGACTCCAGTACTTGTTACTGTTCATAAGGTTGGTTCCTCCACCGCTACGATTCACCATCTCTTTTAATCGAGCTAAATCGTTTTTAAGAGAAGCAAGTTCTGTTATAAACCTAGTACCATAAGGGTTAGATGTCTTAGCTAGATATTCAAAGATGGTAATTGCTCTTAGTATCTGTTGTTCTTCTACGAATATCTCTTTCATTGTATCTAGTGCTTCATCAATTATGATCAAATCTCTGTTTTCACCAAGTAACAACCACTCTTTGTCTCCAGTATAATGTCTTTTATAAAACTCGTGCGTTACGACTACAACTTGATATTGGGATGCTTCTTTTATTGTTATATCGGTTTTAGAATGATACGCACATGCTCTGTTATCTTCTGAAGGAGATTCAGTATTGATCTTATTAGCTAGGTTGTCAGCTTCTGTTGTTAGATTTGTACTTAACAACACCGTATATTCTTTTGGCAACATAGTACAATAGGTAATTACGTTCTCTGTCTTTCCACTACCTGTAGGAGCTGACACTATATACTTAATTACATCATCTTTAGAATGCTGTGTATTATTCAATGCTAGGCAATTTGTTCTCCATGTTTCTTGAAGGGCTGGTGTCACTTTTCCCCACTGCTGAAATTTCTTAGTAAACCTATCTACAAACTCAGTTGTAGATACCGGGGTGTTTAATTCTTTTAATATAGTATCATTCATTACATTCAATCGGATCGTTAATTTAAGTTGATGCAATGAAATGTCCAGTTTCCGTCATCTTTAAGTACTTAAAGAACGATAGTGACTAGGTACTGGACGAACCTATAGCTATCGTTTTTTAAATGCTTTGTCTTTATTTTAACCAAACCCTACTGAGGTTTGATTGCTTTATTTGTGTTGTTTAGAAATGGATTGGTTCTTCTTTTTAAGTTAGAAATAAGTCCTCGTTGGTGGTTATTGGTAATACCGATCATGGCTTCATCTTCTTCGTTGAAGTTATATAGATGGATGCTTGATTCTAACTCATCGATCAGCTTGATCACATCCTTTCTAAAAGATACTGCTATTCTTTGAACATCTGTCATTATTGAGTCCAATATACGTTTTCCATAGCCTGAGACATGATTCTTTAGCTTCTTCTCAAATGTCTGAAGCGCTTCCCATTCTACATGTTCTACTCTTATTTCATCTCTGTAGTATTTACAGTCCAATGCATACTCATACTTGTGTTTTGCTATTGCTGCTATTACTGTGTAGTAGTACTTATTTACTTGATCAGTTATTACTGATATCTCTTGTGCTTTTTGTTCTTGGTTAGTCATTATATTCATGGTGACCCTTTCTTGTTTTATACCCTAATTATAGCATAATTAAGGTATAAAAGTACCATTTCATAGGCTCTATAGATGTATATTTTCTAATAAAATCTAGTAGTTAGTGCTATTTTATCGCAGGTAGTAGTTGGAATTTTTGAAGTTGATGCTCCTATCGTTGGTAAGATTGTTGAGACATTGACATGGGCGGGGGGTCTTTTGGGTACTGTTGGACTTGGCCATAAGGCTGTCAAGTAGTGGCCATCGGGTCCGAGACAAAAGTATCATTAACGATAGGGCAAATCGCATGTCCGCTATCTTGAATTTGAATTGATGTGGGAGTGCCCTTGGCTGAGGTTCATTAACGTCCAGAACGTGCCCACTCCTGCCGTGAGCCCTAGCTCCGATGAGTGTCCGCTCCTTTAATCCGGTAGTAGCAACTTTTGCAGACATAAACGACGTGGCATGATTAAGGTCCGTTGGCTCTGTTACTACGCCATTGCTGACAACCTATAGGGGGATTAGACCAGCCTGATAAATCCATTCTCTGCTACTAGGTAAATGCCCGCTTAATTTACGACTCCCAAAGGCAAGGTCTGGTAGGACTGAAAAAATCCCCTGTAGGAGCCATCCTCGATGATTAGTTCCAACCCCCGATTGAAGTCGGAAATAATTCGTTCATAGTCCTTGTTGTTATGGGAGATGGTTATATGCAGATCTTTGATCTCCAGCGGCCGGGGCACAAAGGCGATCACGTTCCTGGTTTGCGCGGGCAGGAACGAAAGCCGATGCTGGGCGTTTAGCTTCTCTTCCAGGGTTAGGTCGATGCGTTTGTTTGCTAACATTTCGAAGCTCTGCTCCAGGCTATCGAGCACCGTTGTTCGAATCGAGTCGGACTGTACCAAGTTAAGATAGCCATAGCCGCGCAAGATGGAGAAATGCTTGTTATTCAGGTCGTCTGGCTCTTCATAGGAGGCGTAGTCGTCCCGGTGCTTTATCAGCACGATCTCTGTTTTCAGATATGGACGGCTGTAAGCCATAGTAGCGGCCCGTTCGTCGGTGTACCAGGCGATACCCATGCCGTCTAGTTGCCCATTCTCAACCATTTTCTGGGCTCGCAACCAGGGACGAACCACAAACTCCACTCGGTAACCTACCCGCTTGAAGGCGGCGGTTACGATCTCCGCTGCCAGACCGCCGCCTCTGAGATTAGACCCTGTGTAGGGAGGCCACTCTGTTGCTGCAAACCTGAGGTTAATTTCCGCCGAGGCGTGGGAAAATGAACTCAGCACGAGGAGAGAGAGCAGGAGAATAATCAGTGGTTTCCTCATAAGATAAGGCCTAATGGATTTCTTATTTTCCGCACATGTTGATGAGCAATTGCGGTTATCCAGAACAGAGTAAAAACTCGCTGGTAACGGTAGTAGCCCCTCAGCATCCTTATTGGATATCCTGATCCATTCGCCAACAAACCTCGAATAGATTGTTGACAGTTTTTAACTTTAAACAACAATATCGCGCTATTTAAGCCAGGTAAATAATGCAAAGGCCCAAGTGTGTCGACAATCATCAAAAGCCATTGAGATGTCAGGTCACGTAAACCATCGGGATAGACTCGATTTTGCGTCCCACATAAGTAACATTAACGTGCCGTGTCTTGCCGTTCTTAGATGCTCAGACGGGTATTGATGAAGGCCACTTTTTGAGTTTCAGGTGGCTGACCTAGATATCAAATTTTTAAGCTTAATTTGACCACTTTATGCCCACTCTTGCCGTGATCCCTAGCTCAGATGGGTATCCGCTCCTTTAATCGGGCCCCACAGTCAAGCTCCCATTCTGGCCAGAGGTGAGCGGCAGCTATGTGTCCAGACTGTGTGAAAACGCTGAAATAGGTCGAATGTCAGCCGTTAGGGGAGAATTGTTTGTTCACGAAGCCACGGCGAGTCGTGTAGATGGCTTATCTTCAGATAAACCCAGATGGGCTCCAATAGCATTCTGGCGTGCCTAGTGGGTTTCTGGAGATCAATAATGGCCCTTATCAGGCCTGTATTGCCCCTACCAGAGCCTTTTGTCCCAAGATACTGATGACTCGCTTCATGTTGTAGGCCAACACGTGCAAGCTCATCTCGGTACTGACGTTTTTAAAGGTTTTGGTTAGGAAGTGGGTCGACCCCATCCAGGACTTGATAGTGCCAAACGGATGTTCCACCGTAGATTTACGGATCAACATCATCTCTGGATTTCGCTCCAGCCGTTCCTGCGCCGCGTCCAGAACAGCCTCATGCTCCCAGCGAGTGACGCGCCGTTGTTTGCTCGGAGTACATTGAACTTTCAGGTGACAGGTCTGGCAGCTTGAGCTCCAGTATCGGTGCCGCTTTTTGCCTTTCTCCTCTGTCGTCTGCCGCCATATCAGCCGATCATTGGCTGGGCAGAGGTACTCATCACTCTCAGCGATATAGTGAAAATCCTTCTTACCGAAGCGTCCTGCGGCTTGGCTGCCAGAGGTTTGCGGCTTAGGCACATAAGTTGTGATACCTGCTTCAGCGCAGGCCAGTAACTCGGTTCCGTTGAAGTACCCTCGATCAGCAATCACGGTTAAGTCAGCAGTTTGAATGACTTCTTTGGCCTGAACGGCCATGTTCGCTAGCTGATCCCTGTCATTACCAACGTTCGTGACTTCATGGGCTACGATCAGGTGATTTTCAGTATCCACTGCCGCTTGTAGGTTATAACCGACCGTCCCTCGAATGTTGCCGCTGGTCGACATCGCGCGAGCATCAGGGTCAGTGATTGAAATTTGTTTGTCAGGTGTTTGTTCCAGCTGGACTTCCTGCTCTTTGAGTTCACGCATCTTCTTCTGTAGCGCTGCGATCTTTTCCTTCAGTTCAGGCACATTGGACTCTGTATCTGGCCGCTCATCCAAATCAGCGCAGTCCATCTGAGCGAAGTACCGATCAATGGCCTTGTCGATCTGCTCCATCCTACGTTTCAGTTTTCCGCGGGTTAGGTTCTTGTCACGATTATTGACTGCTTTGAACTTACTGCCGTCGATAGCCACGACCGCCTGGGAAAACAGATTGAGCTGTCGGCACAAGGCAATGAACTCTCTGCATGCTTTGCGGATAGCCTGCCCGTGATCTTTCCTGAAGTCGGTAATCGTTTTGAAGTCTGGTGTCAGGCGACCGGTTAACCACATCAACTCCACGTTGCGCTGTGTTTCTCGTTCAAGACGGCGGCTGGATTGAATGCGGTTTAGGTAACCGTAAATGTATATTTTGAGCAGCGTTGAGGGGTGATAACCAGGGCGGCCAGTAGCCTGTGGTTGCACAGTACTAAAGCCCAGCTCCAGCAGATCAAGCTCATCAACGAAGGCTTCCACCACACGGACAGGGTTGCTTTCCGTGATGTGATCATCGAGTGTCTCAGGGAACAGCGTACTCTGAGACCGGTGAACTCCGGTGATGAAACGCTTCACATCGATTCCTCGCAGCATCTTTGGTACGAGTATATCTACTTTGGCGTTTTCACACAGTCTGTGTCGGTAGCCGAAGCTGGGGGCAGCCTGTCTGCACAACAATTATTCTGTATCACCCGTCTATGGCTTGCTTAGCACAACCGTTAATTAGTACATAACTTAATAAAACACCAGCTACAACGTCGCAGCCTCGGCGCAGACCACCTGATCGCGGCCGCGCTGTTTTGCCAGATAAAGCGCCTCATCGGCCTGTTTCAGCGCCTCATCAAGACTG
>SDWK01000985.1 GCA_004195335.1 Shewanella sp. | reverse complement strand
AGGTATAAAGATCATTACTGAATAAGCTTTATTTAATTCACGGTTTAAAAAGCAGCGATTTTTCGCTGCTTTTTTGTTTTATCAAGCTTTGTTAGAAATTTTTATACATCAGCCGTTGTATCTCGCCCTGAGATATAGGATCATCTTTTTAATTACATCAATATCATCGTTCTTTAAGAGGAATCACATGAGTCATGTGGACAGCGAAGTTCGTCCAAGTAACTTCATTCGTAACATCATAGATGAAGATCTTGAAAGCGGTAAACACACAAGTGTGCATACCCGTTTTCCACCCGAGCCCAATGGCTATCTTCATATTGGTCACGCTAAATCTATCTGCCTTAATTTTGGTATAGCGCAAGATTATAAAGGCCTATGTAATTTACGTTTCGATGATACCAATCCTGAAAAGGAAGATATCGATTATGTACATTCGATTCAAGACGATGTGAAGTGGCTGGGTTTTCAGTGGGACGGTGAGATCCGTTATTCATCGAATTACTTCGACCAGTTACATCAATATGCGATTGAATTGATCAATAAAGGCTTGGCGTATGTCTGTTTTCTCAATAGTGAAGAGACCCGCGAATACCGTGGCACACTAAAAGAGCCTGGCAAGAATAGCCCATATCGTGATACTTCAGTTCAGGAAAACCTTGAGCTGTTTGAAAAAATGCGTAACGGTGAATTCAAAGAGGGTGAATGTGCACTGAGAGCCAAAATTGATATGGCTTCCTCTTTTATGTGCATGCGCGATCCTGTTATTTATCGTATTCGCTTTGCTCATCATCACCAGAGTGGCGATAAATGGTGCATCTATCCGATGTACGATTTTACCCACTGTATCTCTGATGCGATTGAAAATATCAGTCATTCATTGTGTACATTGGAGTTTCAGGATAATCGTCGTCTTTATGATTGGGTACTCGATCAGCTAGATGATTTTAAAGCGCCAAACAGAACACGTCAGTATGAATTCTCCAGACTGAATTTAGAATACACGCTGATGTCCAAGCGTAAGCTTAACGACCTTGTGGTTCGTGACCTCGTTCATGGTTGGGATGATCCGCGCATGCCAACGATTGCAGGCCTTCGTCGTCGTGGTTATACCGCTGCTTCTATTCGTGAGTTTTGTAAGCGAATCGGTGTCACCAAGCAAGAGAATATGATCGAAGTCGGCATGCTAGATGCGTGTATTCGTGAAGAGCTTAACGAACATGCACCGCGTGCGATGGCTGTCATTAATCCAGTTAAATTGATTATTGAAAACTACCCACAAGGGCAGATTGAAACCATCAATGCTCCGATTCATCCAAGCAATGAAGATATGGGTAAACGCGAGTTGGCATTTGGTGGTGAACTGTTTATCGATGCCGCTGATTTCCGTGAAGAAGCAAATAAAAAGTACAAGCGTTTGGTACAAGGTAAGGAAGTTCGTCTTCGTAACGCTTATATTATTAAAGCAGAGCGGTGCGATAAGGATGCTGAAGGTAATGTTACCACCATTTATTGTACCTATGATGATGAGACTCTGGGCAAGAACCCAAGTGATGGACGCAAAGTTAAGGGCGTTATTCACTGGGTAGAAGCCAGCACGGCAAAGCCTGCTGAATTCCGTCTCTATGATCGTCTATTCACCGAAGCTAACCCAGCATCATTTGAAACGATAGATGAAGTGTTGAATCCTGACTCGTTAGTTGTGACTCATGGATTGGCCGAAGCGGGTCTTATAAACGCTGAAGTTGAAAAGGCTTATCAGTTTGAACGTGAAGGCTATTTCTGTGCAGATAGTAAAGACTCTACACCAGAAAACTTGGTCTTTAACCTGACTGTAGCGTTAAGAGATTCATCTCAGTAAGTATTTTTGAGATAAACCGTGATTAGATTAAAAAGGCTTTAGGTTTCCCTAAAGCCTTTTTTATTCTCTGTAGCTACGAGCTACGAGCTACGAGCTACGAGCTAAGAGTAATAGATTAGATACCTTTGCGCTGTTCGCGACTCGAAGCTTTCTTAGCTTTGTCTTTAGCTCCCAACTGTTTCTGGCACTTTCCCTATTGATACATAGGTCCAAATCCAAAACTCCACAGAATAACGCTCGATGCCATAAGCGCTACCAATAACACCAAACCTGCTGTGACCACTGAACTGGCGTAGATAAACCCTTTCTCTTCAGGAATATTCATAATGATAGGTACACCTGTATAAAGCAGGTAAACAGAATAGGCTAACCCGATCAAGCCTATGACCATCATAAACCAGAGTGCAGGATACAAAGAAGCGAGTCCCACCATAAATAGCGGTGTTGCGGTGTAGGCCGCGAGTTCAAGAGCCTGGGTATAGCTAGGTTTAGCATCGAATGTTTTGGCCATCCAGAATGCAAGGTACGCTAAGGCAAAAACGCCGGCAATCAAGCCAAAATACATGCCCGCAGACATGACTAATGCACTTTGTTGAGTCAGAAACAGCGGTTCACCCACCCCCAAGTTCCAACCAATTTGTGTGGCGGCGATAAATGTGCAGATCACAGGAATGAGTGCAACCAGTAAGACATGGCTAAGACTACTTTTTAGTGCTTCGTGGCTTTTTTCAATGGTGTGCCATTCTTGTTTTGGATGAGTGTATAGCCCCATTAAGTGATTTAATATCATTATAATTATCCTTGTTCAGCTGTAACTTATGCTCGCCAAACTTCAGACGAACCTGTATGCCTTTTGGCCTATTTCCCAAAGACCTTTCGGCTCACGATACCTAATACACACAAAGTCATGTTAAAAATACGTTAGGCATATGTTTATTTATTGAACATAAAAGGCTAGGAGTCAAGTAACCATTGATTTAGATTTTGTTTATGATAGGAAGTCGCTGAGCAAAGCTGGTAAAATACCTTGTGGACTTTGTGCTGAGTTTACGTTGATTGGCGAAAATGGATTAACTGTTTCTTCAGTATGAACGGAACCTAAAGGTCAACAATATTGGTTGAAATTAACGATTAGAGAAAGCTATGCAACAGTTGTTAGCCCCGATAAATGCTTTTTTAAAGTGTGCGACTCCCGAAGGTTGGCTTCAAGAAGCGATAAAGCCTGAAAATCTTGCCACATTACTTATCGATCATTGTAATTGTGAGCTTAAGGCTGCTCAAACGGGGATGTTTTTCGTGCGTAAATATGCGCTGGATAGGGAAAGCGGCCAGCATATGCTTGACTGGGCAAAGCCTTATGAGCAATTTGTTTATTGTAAAGACCGAGATATCGCTCAATTTCTAAATCGTGACAGCAAGAAGAATGATTTCACTGGAGGTCTTAGTGCTAAGCCATGCTTCGAACATGGTCCCGTATTGATCACAAAAATGGTGCGATTAATAAAAGAGGAGTTTCACCATTTTGAGCAGGTATTGGAGATCATGCATGAAAGGGACATTCCCTATCAAAACATGAGAGCGGGCCGCTATGCTAAGGGAATGATGAAAATGGTTCGCACCCATGAACCCGCCGCATTAATCGATAAATTGATCATAGGCGCATTTATTGAGGCGCGCTCATGTGAGCGGTTTGCAAAGTTGGCGCCTCATTTGGACGAAGTGCTGAACAAATTTTATGTTTCACTATTACGATCTGAGGCGAGACATTATCAAGACTATCTGCAACTGGCTGAGACTTTTGCTGGTGGAGATATCAGTGATCGTATCGAAATCATTGCAGAGCGTGAGGCTCAGTTAATCTCTTCAGCTGATGATGAGTTTAACTTTCATAGCGGTGTTCCGGCCTTGGCTGTTGCTTAACGCGTAGGGTTGACGTTTAGGTCTAGGAGGTCATGGGCTGAAATTTCAATAGGGCTATTTCTCGAAAGGAATTGCAGATAGATCTAATTGATCTGCCGATATGCTTAATACACTGGCTTGTTCATACCAATCACCAACAACGATACGTTTGAGTGTGACTCCTGAACTCAATTTTATGTCGTGAATAGCGGGTCTGTGAGTGTGTCCGTGGATCATCTGAATTGTCTGTGTGCTTTCAAGAAGTGCTGCTACCGCATCCTGCTCGACATCCATGATAGACACACTCTTTTGCATATTGCTTCGAGTACTTTTACTTCTGATATTGCGTGCAATATTTTGTCTGGTGTTACGGGGAAGATGAGCATAGATCCATTTTACAAACTTAAGATTTCTGAATCGCCTGAATCGTTGGTAGGCCTTATCTAAGGTACACAGACTATCGCCATGGAGAATAACCGTTGGCACGCCGTACAGGTCAATACAATGGATTTCTGGCAACAAGATTATACCGGCTTTTTGGGCGTAATCTTGGCCTAGCAGGAAGTCGCGATTTCCATGAATGTAGTAGATGGGCATACGCTTGGATAAGCGATATAGCTTTTTAGCTAAGTCGATAGCGAAAGGTTCGGCCAAGTCATCGCCAATCCAGACTTCGAACAGGTCGCCTAAAATGTAGAGGGCTTGAACATCAGCAAGCTGGCTATCGAGAAACTCGTTAAATGCACGAGTCATATCAGGGCGATCAGCACTTAAGTGCAGATCGCCAATAAAAAGTGTTTGCATTAAACTGACTTATTCAGCAATGGTTACTTTTTCAATGATAACCGCTTCAAGAGGGACGTCTTGATGCATGCCATTGTTGCCAGTGCTGACAGCCTTGATCTTATTAACCACATCCATGCCTGCTGATACTTTGGCGAATACACAGTAACCCCAGCCTTGAGCTGACTCAGATTTGAAATCAAGAAATGTGTTGTCGTTGATGTTAATAAAGAACTGAGCCGTTGCAGAATGTGGATCTGAAGTTCTTGCCATTGCAACAGTACCAATCACATTTGAAAGGCCGTTACTCGCTTCATTCTTGATGGTTTCATTGCAACGCTTCTGAGCCATATCTTCAGTGAAACCGCCGCCTTGAACCATGAAACCGTCGATTACACGATGAAATACAGTACCGTCATAAAAGCCATCTTTTACGTAATTGATAAAGTTTTCAGCAGTAAGTGGTGCCTTTTCTGTTTCCAGTTCAAGAGTAATGTCACCGTGGTTGGTGTGAAGAATGATCATGTTTTGATTCTCAGTAAGTTTAGCAATAATAAATAGTGGCTGGATTCTAACGCAATTGCCATATTGCATAAAGAGGCTAGTACAATGAATATACCCAAACGACCTAAAAATGCACTGAACCCAGTATTTCCAAGTGGCTTGGGTATAAAGACAATTATGAGCCTGAATATGTCATTGAGTTTGACTATATTCATTCAATTTTACGGTTTAATTAAATCTGTACTCAATCATTCACATCAGGCTAAAACTGTTGGAAGCAATACTTTGCAGTGATAGACTTAACGACTAATTTAATTGTTTTTTGTTAAAGAGAATATCGATGTTGAAGCTATACAATAGTCTGACCCGCCAAAAAGAGGAATTCAAACCATTACAGCCAGGAAAAGTTGGCATGTATGTGTGTGGGATAACCATCTATGACCTCTGTCATATCGGTCACGGTCGTACTTTTGTTTCTTTCGACATGATAGTGAGATACCTGCGTTACTCTGGGTATGATGTGAATTTTTTGCGCAACATTACCGATGTTGACGATAAGATCATTAAGCGTGCAGCCGAAAATAAAGAAAGCTGTGAGTCATTGACCGAACGGTTAATTGGCGAGATGCATCGTGATTTTGATGCGCTTAACATGAAGCGTCCCGATTTTGAGCCTAGAGCGACGCTACATATTCCTGAGATCATCGATATGGTTGAAATCCTTATCGAGAAGGAACATGCCTATGTGTCCGGCAATGGTGATGTGCTGTTCAGTGTCTCCTCTTTTCCTGAATATGGCCATTTATCTGGGCAAAACTTAGACCAGTTACAAGCCGGTGCCCGTGTCGAAGTGGAAGAGAGTAAACGGGATCCTATGGACTTCGTTCTGTGGAAAATGTCAAAGCCTGGAGAGCCTACCTGGGAGTCTCCTTGGGGACCGGGTCGTCCTGGCTGGCACATTGAATGTTCAGCAATGAACTCTAAACATTTAGGTCAACATTTTGATATCCATGGTGGCGGTTCAGATCTTCAATTCCCTCATCATGAGAATGAAATTGCCCAGTCTTGTTGTGCTCACAACACGCCGTATGTCAATTATTGGATGCATACCGGCATGGTGATGGTCGATAAAGAGAAGATGTCTAAGTCGTTGAACAACTTCTTCACCATCAGGGATGTATTAGAGCACTATGATGCGGCAACCGTGAGGTACTTCCTGTTATCTGGCCATTATCGTAGTCAACTGAACTACTCAGAAGATAACCTTAAGCAGGCGAAATCTGCACTTGAGCGTCTCTACACATCGCTCAAAGGTTTAGATTTATCGGTTGAGGCTGCATCTGCTGATAAGTCTGTTGCTAAGTTTAAGACTGCAATGGATGATGATTTCAATACGCCTGAAGCCTACTCTGTACTATTTGAGATGGTTCGGGAGATAAATCGTCTAAAAGAGTCTGATAATGCTAAAGCATCCGCACTGGGTGTAAAACTCAAAGAGCTTGCCGATGTATTAGGTATTTTGGACCAGGATGTCGATACTTTCTTTAAAGGTGAAGGTAGTACTGATGAAGTGGCTGAGATCGAAGTGCTGATTGTTGAGCGTAATAGAGCGAGAGCCGAGAAGGATTGGCCCGCTGCCGATATTGCCCGTGATGGTTTGAATGCACTCGGTGTTATCTTAGAAGATGGCCCAGATGGTACAACCTGGCGTAAGAAGTAACACAGACTGTAACTTCCAATATTAATAAAAATGCCTGCTAAATGCAGGCTTTTTTATGTCTGGCCATAAATGTTCCATTCATTTATTGGCATTTCCGCCATC
>SDWK01000755.1 GCA_004195335.1 Shewanella sp. | reverse complement strand
GCTCCGCTACGGGTTAAGGCTTTTCCAGTAGGAACTTGACCATTAATAGTGATGGTAATAGAGCGAGGTCCACGAGTCGTATCTCCCCCAATTAATGCCACACTATAGTACTCGGCGGCCTCAAATAAACCTAAGCTAAACTCCTTCAGCCACGGCTCATTCACATCGGGTAAGGTTAATGCCAGTGTCATCCAGGCGGGTTCAGCTCCCATGGAGGCGAGATCGGAAAGGTTGACCGCTAATGATTTGTATCCCAGTGCCCGTGGTGGAATATCGGGATAGAAGTGAACATTCTCAACTAAGGTATCACAAGATATTGCGATAGATTTATTCTGTGCGGGTTGAACCAGTGCACAATCATCACCTATGCCTAGCTCTACATCACGACGAGAGTGCGAACGATTAGTAAAGAAATTTTCTATTAATTGGAATTCTTTCACGGTAATTGGAACCCGTTAGATATTTGAGATGAGTTTAAGATAGTCGACAATATCATTACAAACGATAGCTAAAATCAACAAAAAAAACGGCACCCTAGGATGCCGTTTTTTGTATTACTTACGACTTACAATCTTGTCGAGAATACCGTTTACGAACTTATGGCCATCTTCAGCACCGAACGCTTTAGCTAATTCTATAGCTTCGTTAATTGCAACTTTATAAGGTACATCTTTACGGAATGTAAGCTCATAAGTTGCCAGCCTTAACACGGCTTTCTCAATTGGAGAGACCTCATTATAAGGACGCTCAATATGAGGGATAATTTGCTCGTCTATTTGAGCCTGTTTTGTCGCTGTTCCCGATAGTAGCTCACGGAAGTAAGCAACATCGATACCATCAATCTTTTGCTCAGTTAGAAATTCATGCTCAACATCAGCAATGTTATTTCCACTTAACTGCCAAGAGTAAATGGCTTGAACGGCTAAACGGCGGGCCTTGCGGCGCTCAGAAGGCTTCATTTTTGTTCCTAATCTTGCAACTGCTGTTCTAGTTCTTGCAGTACATTAACCATTTCAAGCAGGCCAAGTGCAGCTTCGCCGCCTTTGTTACCCGCTTTAGTACCTGAGCGCTCAATAGCTTGCTCTATGGTATCTGTAGTTAATACACCGAATGAAACAGGAAGATCAAACTCAAGTGCGACTTGGGCTAATCCTTTGTTACATTCACCTGCAACAAAATCAAAATGTGGCGTACCGCCACGGATAACTGCACCGAGTGCAATAATCCCATCAAATTTACCGCTAGCAGCAACACGACGTGCAGCCAGTGGCAATTCAACCGCTCCAGGCACACGTACAACTGTGATATTCTCATCAGCGACTTGACCAAAGCGTTTAAGCGTATCAACCGCGCCGTCAAGTAGGCTTTCAACAAGAAAGCTATTGAAGCGTGAAACTACGATAGCGACCTTGGCGTTTTTCGACTCGATATTACCTTGAACTACGTTCATTTATCTTACCTAAAATTAGCTTGTTTACCCAGCACGAGCGCGGAAGAGGCGGTATGATAGCACAGCCCCCATCGTTGTTCCCCATGCAATTTATCAGAATTGATTAATTTTTCTTACTAACGACACCACCCGGCACTATTTTTTCACTTGAAAAAAAGTTTAAGCTAGATGGACGCTTTATTACTCGGCGATGTAGTCTGTCACTTCTAACCCGAATCCGGAAAGTGAATGGTAACGCTTTGGCGAGCTTAATAAGCGCATTTTTGTCACACCGACATTAGCAAGGATCTGTGAACCGACCCCGACCTGACGAGACGTGCCCTGCCATTGGGCTGGGGCTACCGCTTGACCACTATCTTCAAGTTCAAAAGCTTTAACTTTCGCCAAGATGTCACTGCTATGTTCTTGATGACCCAATAACACCAATACACCACCTTCATCGGCAATACGTTGCATTGCCTTCTCGAGTGGCCAGCTACGCTGTTGATCACGTTCCGAATGTAACAGGTCATTAAACGTATTTTGTAGATGCACTCGTACCAATCCATTCGCTTTGACCTCACCTTTAATCAGCACGTGATGCAGCTGATTATCTATGGTGTCTCTGAAGGTCAACATATCGAACTCACCGAAACGGGTTGGCAACTTACATTGCGCTTCACGCACCACACTGGTCTCTTTGGTGTTTCGATATTCGATCAAATCGGCAATCGTGCCCATTTTAAGACCATGCTCTTTGGCAAAAATCTCAAGGTCGGGGCGACGTGCCATGGTGCCATCATCATTTAGAATTTCAACAATAACGGCAGAGGGTTCAGACCCTGCCAGGCGAGCTAAATCACAACCGGCTTCAGTATGGCCGGCACGAATAAGTACCCCCCCCTCTTGCGCCATCAATGGAAATATATGGCCAGGTTGGACGATATCCGTAGGCTTAGCATCTTTGCCTACAGCCGCAAGCACAGTAACGGCACGATCTTGGGCCGAAATACCAGTTGTCACGCCCTCAGCTGCTTCGATAGATACCGTGAAGTTAGTCGAGAACTGAGCATTATTGTTCGTCACCATCAAGGGCAAGTTTAACTGCTCACAACGAGCTTTAGTTAAGGTCTGACAGATTAAACCACGACCAAACTTAGCCATAAAGTTCACCGCCTCAGCGGTAACCATGTCGGCAGCCATGATCAAATCACCTTCGTTTTCTCTATCTTCATCGTCCATCAAGATAACCATTTTACCGAGGCGAATATCTTCGATGATCTCTTCTATACTGTGTAACGACATTGTAAGGCCTTTATTTTTTTATTTTAACGATTCCCTAATCAGTAATAGAAATAACTGAGTAGATATATTTTAGTAATAATTTAATCTTCTATTTACAGATTTTGCCAGTGTTTAACGCAAAAAACCTGAGCGAGCTAACAGATCCATTGTCACATTAGACTCTGGTACTCCTGCAGTGTCACTTGAGTAAGTCATCAACCTTTCTAAATGACGCGCAATCAGATCCACTTCGATGTTCACCGTGTCACCCGCTTTAAGCTCCACCAGCGTCGTTTCACCTGCGGTGTGAGGCACTATGGTTAATCTGAAGCGATTATCTTTCACTTCATTAACGGTAAGACTGACACCGTCAATGGTAATAGAACCTTTGTGAGCAATATAGCGCGCTAAGCTCTGCGGTGCAGTGAGCCAAAACTCAATAGCCTTACCGCGGAACTGTCTATCGTCGACTGAAGCGATACCATCAACATGACCGCTGACCATATGACCGCCAAGACGAGTCGTCGGGGTCACTGCTTTTTCCAGGTTGACCTTAGTGCCGACTTGATACTTGGCAAAGCCGGTTAAACTTACCGTTTCAGCAGAAATGTCAGCCACGTATCCATCACTCAGGCGTTCAACAACCGTTAGACATACTCCGTTCGTTGCTATGCTGTCACCTAAACGAACATCGCCTAAATCGAGTTTACCACTGGCAACGTTCAAGCGAATGTCATCACCTAAACGTTCAATTTTTCTCAGTGTACCCACTGACTCTATGATCCCAGTAAACATGAATTTATGACCTTATTTTTAACGTTAAACGGGTATCTTTACCCAGTTTACGCTCATCAATTAATTCGACGGCTGGAATATCTGCCATCGTTTCATAGCCGGGCAATGAGATTAAATTACGCCCAGCCGACCCTAATATTTTCATCGCTTGATATAATACCAGCTCATCCCCGTGCCCCTGCTCGATAACACTCCCCGCTAGGGTTGCCCCCGCTTCGACAAGCACTGAGTTACATGATTGACCAAGATGCTTAAACAGATGTGATAAGTCGATACGACCAGAGTCATCGGCGGGCAATTTGAGATGGGATACATGCTCAGGCCATGCCATTTTTACTTCAGGCGGATACTCAGTACAAGAAACCAGTAAGATGGGGCTGTTGACCGAAAAAAGTCTAAAGTTGTTTGCTAATCTGGCTCTACTGTCCAATATCACTCGGAGTGGCTGATGTAGCTCACTCGGAGCGAGTTCATCGGCCAACAAACCGAGCTCACTATGACGCACATTCAACGATGGGTCATCGGCAAGTATCGTTTCGATGCCTGTCACCAAGGCGCAGTGCCTGGCCCTTAAACGTTGAACATCACGTCTGGCCTCACGGCCTGTTATCCACTTGGAGACACCATTTTTAAGTGCTGTCTTACCGTCTAAACTCGATGCTAACTTTACGGTGACCTTCGGCAACTCAGTCTGCATACGCTTCATAAAGCCCGGATTAATCTCGCCGGCTTCAACACTCAGCAGACCAACGTCTACTTGAATGCCTGCATCTGTGAGCATTTTGATCCCACGGCCGGATACCTGAGGGTTTGGATCTTCTATCGCCACAACCACACGTGCGATACCCGCTTTTATCAAGGCTTCGGCGCATGGAGGGGTACGGCCATAATGGCTGCATGGCTCGAGTGTGACATAGGCGGTTGCGCCCTTGGCATTCTCACCCGCCATGGCTAATGCATGCACTTCAGCATGAGGGCCACCCGCCTTAATATGAAATCCTTCGCCAATGATCTGGCCAGCTTTAGTCACCACACAGCCAACACAAGGATTAGGCCTGGTGGTGTATCGCCCTTTACGCGCAAGTTTAACTGCACGGCTCATCATTTCAATATCTTCTACAGACCACATATTATTCAAACCACATATTATTTAGTGCAAATAATTGTTGAAACCATTCGAATCTTTAAGCGCGCTTAAATTGTAACTAACGGCTCTTCGCTACACACGATAAAGAAAAACGTTACTTTTCCAATTTGGCAATGGCATCACCAAATTCGGAAACATCCTCAAATGCACGATAGACTGAGGCAAACCGAATATAGGCCACTTTATCCAGATTAACCAAGTGATCCATCATCAGGTTACCTATCATTTCTGATTTAACTTCACGCTCACCGGTTGCACGTAAGGTCGATTTAATTTTAGTCAGTGCCTGCTCAATTTGATCCATCGACACCGGACGCTTTTCAACGGCCCGTAACATGCCACCTCTGAGTTTATCTTCATCGAATGGTTGACGGCTGCCATCTTGCTTAACGACTCGAGGCATAACAAGTTCGGCCCCTTCAAATGTGGTGAATCTCTCATGACATTCGGCGCACTCACGGCGACGCCTGACTTGATGACCATCTGCCACCAAACGTGAATCGATCACTTTAGTATCTGTTGCGCTGCAAAATGGGCAATGCATAGAGCCTCCGAAGGCGTTAAAATTAGAATGACAGTTTAATGCGTTTACGCTACTCGGCCGTCAGGAATAGAGATCATAGGTACTAGCTACTAGGTACTGGATACTAGATGATCTCCAGACACAAAAATGGCCGCTAAAAAGCGGCCATTTAAGTTTACCTGATTTAACCTACAAGGTTAACCGTAAACAGGGAACCTAGCGCACAATTCAAGCACCTGATTCTTAACACGCTCAATCGTGCCTTGATCTGTGATGTCATCCAGCACATCACACATCCAGTGAGTCAACTCAACCGCTTGCTCCTCTTTGAAGCCACGACGAGTCATTGCTGGTGAGCCGATACGAAGACCAGAAGTCACAAATGGTGAACGCGGATCATTAGGCACTGAGTTCTTATTAACCGTGATATTAGCATTGCCCAGAGCCGCATCTGCGTCTTTACCTGTGATGTCTTTGCTTATCAGGTCAAGCAAAAACAGATGGTTATCTGTGCCGCCAGACACAACGTCATAGCCACGTTCGATAAACGTGTTAGCCATAGCCTTCGCGTTCACAACGACCTGCTCTTGATAAGCGGTAAACTCTGGCTCGAGTGCTTCTTTAAACGCCACCGCTTTAGCCGCAATAACATGCATCAAAGGACCGCCCTGACCACCAGGGAAAACGGCTGAGTTCAGCTTCTTATAAATCGCTTCGTCATCACAAGCTGATAAGATCAAACCACCACGGGGACCGGCTAGCGTCTTATGAGTTGTTGTCGTTACAACGTGGGCGTGCGGGAGTGGATTTGGATAGATGCCAGCAGCAATCAGACCTGCAACGTGAGCCATATCAACAAACAGGTAAGCCCCGACTTTATCGGCGATTTCACGGAACTTGCCCCAGTCGACGATACCTGAGTAAGCACTGAAACCAGCGATGATCATCTTAGGCTTATGCTCAACGGCAAGGCGCTCAACTTCGGCGTAATCGATCTTACCGGTCGTCTCATCAATTCCGTACTGAACAGCATTATATAGCTTGCCAGAGAAACTCACGTGCGAGCCATGAGTTAAGTGACCACCATGAGCTAGGCTCATGCCCAACACCGTATCGCCACCTTGAAGCAGTGCCATAAATACAGCGGCGTTTGCCTGAGAACCAGAGTGAGGCTGTACGTTGGCATAGGTAGCACCAAATAGCTCTTTAGCACGAGAAATCGCGAGTTCTTCAGCGATGTCAACGTACTCACAACCACCATAATAACGCTTACCTGGATAACCTTCGGCGTATTTATTGGTTAGCTGGGAACCTTGAGCTTCCAGAACACGTGGACTGGTGTAGTTTTCTGAAGCGATAAGTTCGATGTGCTCTTCTTGACGACGATTTTCATCTTGAATTGCTTGAAACAGTTGTGGATCAAAGTCTGCAATATTCATATCTTTTTTCAGCATTAAAATCACTCCAGCTGTAAATTCTTATAGTAGGGTTGCGCGGTATTCTACCGCGCAATTGATCACAATCCCAGCATTTGGAACATGAAATTCCTTGCTATTGGCCGTTAGCAGTGCTCGTAAACCGGCTGGATGGTGTGAATATCCCCATTGAGTGACTGTTTTCACTGTTTTATTAGAAATTTTAAATGTATCTGATACTCTTTTTTATTACTGTCTCTTATACACATCTGACGCTGCCGAC
>SDWK01000747.1 GCA_004195335.1 Shewanella sp. | reverse complement strand
CAAACAGTGACATTCAAGCTTACGGTAACGGATAATAAGGGAGCAACGGCCTCAACCTCAGTAAATGTGCAACTGCTCAACAACCTAGCCCCCACGGTGAGTATTGCACCACTTGATATGCTTGATGAAGATCAGACTTACACAGTAACAGCCACTGTAGCGGATGATGATGGTGATGTGGTTGCGACACAGTGGCAACAGGTATCGGGCAGCGCAGCTGTACTTTCTGGTGAAACAAGCGACACTCTAACCATACAAATGCCAAAAGTTGCCCAGACTGAATCTGGGCAGCTTAAATTTATAGCGACCGATGACAATGGTGAATCGACAGAGTTGTTACTCGACTTTACTCTCAACAATACCCACCACAATATCGAGCTCTCAGGTAATACCAACAATAACGGCGTTATCGTTAGCGATAGCAGTATTACATTAACGCTTAATGAGCAGAGCTTTGTAACCACAACCGATGCCGATGGTAATTATGTGCTACCTGTTGATATCGATATATTACAGCAACAAGGTTCCTACAAATTGAGCGCCGATGTGGCTCAAAATCCACTGGTACGTACAGGCTTAATTGCCGAGTTGCTGCAAAATATCAATCAAGCTGAGCCAGCATCAAATAAACCTACTTTGGAAAAAGTAGCCTCGCTCCAACAGGCTGCAGCTATTGACGGCAATGTACAAGCCGATCTCAACAGTTTAACCACTGCAGACTACCTGTATTTAACCACTCTTTTTGGCGATAGTGACTTTATTACTGATGCTGGCGTTGATGCAAAAGTGCTCGCCGCACGTTATAAAAATATCGATAGTGAGTTGCTGTTAGAGATAGCGACAGCATTGAGTTATGCCGCGGATCAAAATCAGACAGTCCCAACCAGCAATGGCATGGTAGGGCTTCAGGAATACTTAAGCGGTATTTATGCCGATGACGCCGGTAAAGCGCTGTTTGATTCGTTGTTAAGTCATCAAAAGCAACACACAGGCAATAAGGCTAGTGAATTCTTAGCCAATGGTAAAACTTACTACGTAACCTTAGCCAGTGCACCTGGTACTGTTAGATTAGGGCTTCCATTTAACTTATCCTACAAGTTCGCTGAGAACGGGCTTTTCACACAACAGAATCTTGACGAAATCACCACAGCGAGTTGGTCGGTTGATGGGAGTGGCATTGTAGTTGATACCTCATCTTGGTCAACCCAAGTTCAGTCTAATTGGATAGAAGGGATCCAAGAGCCAGCCAATTGTACCTATACACCAATAAATAAACGTTTTGAGATGATAAAAGGCCGCTTTAAAGGTGTGCAACAAGCTGTCGAAATCTTTAAGCGTCATCGAGTGTGCGTAGATAGAGATAATGGCGTTGAGGTTGCCAACGAAATCATAAATGAAGAGATGTATTTCACTGCCTTTAATATCGATGACGTAGAAGCTTGGCAAGAGAAAGATCTACAGGGGCAAGCTATTGTCTTTGAACACTACTCTGATAGCGCGTTGGCATTAAATCGTCTGCAAAACACCTTACCCGCAATGACCTATCAGTTTGATGAGAATGGCAGCGGTTCGGTACTTGAAGATAACGCTGATTTTAGTTGGCTTATCGATGCTGATGGCGTGTTAACAATGAGCTTTAGCGACTACAGCATCCGCTGGTTAAAGCTGTTTGACGATCGCTCTGACCGTAAAGGTGGCGCCTCGGTATTTGCCCTGTATGAAAAAGGCGAAGTCAACACACAGTACACCAATATGGCGACAACAATATCAGCATCTAGCTGGCAAGCCAGTGATTTAGTGGGTAACTGGGATCATGGATTCAGCAGCAGTGAGCCCAAATATAACGTCATGTTTAATGGTGTTATGTGGGAACTACTCGCTGATGGTAATGCAAACTTAAAGTTAACCAATACCGACGGTAGCATCGTAACGAGAACCACCCCTCTTCATTGGTATATGGAAAATAACCAAGTGATTTTGTATCGTTCATTTGAATGGCTAAATGATAATCCAGTCAGCAGTAACTGCGATCCACGAAGCGATAGCAACTGCTTCTATCGTCAGTACAGAAGTTGGCAGTTATTGGGTCAACATGGCAATCGTTATTACGTGCTTGAGTCTCTTTATAACAATGGAAACCCTTGGCAAGATGGTCCTTTAGCACTAGAAGATATTGCAGTGCATCACCGCACTAATTTTTATCAACCATTCCAGAAAGGGCTGTAAACTTAGTCGGCTAACAACACTTAATATAGGCTTCGAGCATTTAGCTTTGAAGCCTTTTTCAAGCATAAAAAAACCAGCCAACAGGCTGGTTTTTTCGTTCTAACGCTGATGTTTCTCAGGATTAACCTTGTGGGCGCATCGCTGGGAACAAGATCACGTCACGAATAGTGTGCGTGTTAGTAAACAACATCACGAGGCGATCGATACCGATACCTTGACCCGCTGTCGGTGGTAAGCCGTGCTCTAGTGCGCGGATATAATCAGCGTCGTAGAACATCGCTTCATCATCACCAGCATCTTTTGCATCAACCTGCGCTTTAAAGCGGTTATCTTGATCTTCTGCATCGTTAAGCTCAGAGAAACCGTTTGCGACTTCACGGCCGCCAATAAAGAACTCAAAACGGTCAGTGATGAAATGGTTGTCATCGTTACGACGTGCCAGCGGAGAGATATCTGCTGGGTAACCGGTGATGAACGTAGGCTGCATTAACTGAGTTTCAGCCGTTTCACCAAATATCTCTTCAAGCAGCTGACCACAAGTCCAGAACTTCTCGATAGTCATGCCTAGGCTCTTAGCCAAGTCACGCATAAATTCAACATCTTTAACTTCTTCATAAGTCATAGACTGAATAGTCGCGTTATCAGGGTTGTACTTCTTAATCGCATCTAACATGCTAAGGCGTGCGTATGGACCACCAAAATCAACAGTATGCTCACCGTACGGAAGCTGCGGCGAACCACAAAGTTCAGTAGCAATAGAACTTAGCATCTCTTCAGTTAAGTCCATCAGATCATTAAAATCAGCATAAGCCATGTAGAATTCCATCATAGTGAATTCTGGGTTATGACGAGGTGATAGACCTTCGTTACGGAAGTTACGGTTAATTTCGAACACACGCTCAAAACCACCCACAACCAAACGCTTCAGATAAAGCTCAGGAGCAATACGCAGGTACATCGCCATGTCGAGAGCATTGTGATGCGTCTCGAAAGGACGAGCCGTAGCACCACCAGGAATAGTGTGCATCATAGGTGTTTCAACTTCCATGAACTCTTTCTTTACCATGAAGTTACGGATAGCAGAAACCACTTTAGAGCGCATAATGAAAGCATTACGCGACTCTTCATTAACAATCAAGTCAACATAACGCTGGCGATAGCGAGTCTCTTGGTCAGTTAGACCATGGAACTTTTCAGGAAGTGGACGCAGTGCTTTAGTGAGCAACTGGTACTGTTCCATGTTGACATACAAGTCGCCTTTACCTGAAAGGTGAAGTTGACCCGTCACACCAATAATGTCGCCAATATCCAGGCCTTGGAATGTCTCTTTAAGATCTTTCTGAACGTCTTTACCTGCATAAGCTTGGATACGACCGCTGACATCTTGGATCACTAAGAAAGGACCACGTTTCGCCATAATACGACCAGCAATACTGCGCTGGATCTCCATGCCTTCAAGCTCTGGTTTAGTGTACTGACCAAATTCAGCCTGAATATCTGCCGCTTTATGTTTACGATCGAAGTTGTTTGGGTGACCGTTTGCAGGGCAGTTAGCGCGAATGTGCTCAAGCTTGGCACGTCGCTCTGCAATTAATTTATTCTCATCTGGTAATACTTGTTCAGTCATCTTCTTCTCTCGTAAATGTTACGGTTCACACGTTAAAATTAAATAGCTTTCTAAACTAAAAAAAAGCCTTATAAGCCAGATTTTAAGCTGGCTTCAATAAACTTATCTAGATCGCCATCAAGGACGCTCTGGGTGTTTCTGTTTTCGACACCGGTACGTAGATCTTTAATACGTGCATCATCGAGCACGTATGAACGGATCTGGCTACCCCATCCAATATCTGACTTGGCATCTTCCGCCTGCTGCTTATCGGCATTTTGTTTAAGCATCTCTAACTCATACAATTTTGCTTTCAACTGCTTCATCGCTGCATCACGGTTTTTATGTTGTGATCGATCGTTTTGACACTGTACAACCGTATTGGTTGGCACGTGAGTAATACGGATCGCAGATTCAGTTTTGTTGACGTGCTGACCACCCGCACCCGAGGCGCGATAGGTATCAATTCTCAAATCTGATGGATTAATATCGATCTCAATCGAATCATCGAGTTCAGGATAAACAAACACTGAACAAAACGAAGTATGGCGTTTGCCCGACGAATCAAATGGCGATTTACGCACTAAGCGGTGTACACCCGTTTCCGTTCTCAAAGAACCGAACGCATACTCGCCAGTAAACTTGATGGTTGCACCTTTAATACCAGCAACATCACCATCAGTCACTTCCATAAGCTCAGGCTTATAGTCATGGGCATCACCCCAACGCAAGAACATTCGCAGCACCATATTGGCCCAATCTTGTGCCTCTGTGCCACCCGAGCCGGATTGAATATCCAGATAACAATTAGCAATATCATGAGGACCCGAAAACATACGACGGAATTCAAGGTCTTCGAGACGCTTCTCTAAAATATCTAATTCGCTACTGGCATCATTAAAGGTATCTTCATCCTCTTCTTCGACAGCCAGTTCAACTAAACCTTCAACATCTTCAAGACCTGAATCCATATCATCAATAGTCTTAACCACTAACTCTAAAGCTGCACGCTCTTTACCTAAAGCTTGGGCATTTTCCGGATCACTCCATACTTCAGCACTTTCAAGCTCACCACAAACCTCTTCTAGACGCTCTCTCTTGGCATCATAGTCAAAGATACCCCCGTAGTAGAAGGGTGCGTTCGGCAAGGTCTTTAATTTTAAATTTAACCGGATTTACTTCAAACATGACTCTTCTACTCAAAATAGGTTAGATATGGCTGCAACCCGCTATTTTAACTCAATAGTCGCATTTCGACTAGATCTGGAACGTGATGAATTGCGGTTATTTCAACCTTTATCTCCACTCTGTTCAAATTGAATTGTTCAATATCAAAAATGCTACAGGAGTGTAACCCTCCTCCCCTTAATCAATAGTGAATAAAAACACAAACCTAGATCTCCTGTCTATACTTCCAACATGACCGAAAATACTCCGACATGCTGCTATCACGAAGATGAAGGTTTTTCCTGCACAGAACCCGCGGGAGGCTCTGGCTTATGTTATTGGCATGACCCCAAAATCATTAAAAACAAACCAGAAGACATCCATAATTTGGAACAATTCGCCCGCAATGGAGGCATGCTCAGAGGCTTGGCGCTGAAATACGCCAAGCTTCCAGGCATCGATCTGGTCAGGCATCATCAAAAAACAGGTTTCGATATGACTCACGCAGAGTTATACCGTGCAGATCTTCAAGGTGCGCATCTATTCAATCTCAATCTTCACAAAGCCAGTTTAATGAAGGCAGATCTTAGAGATTCTAATGTTCACTGCGCTAACTTAGTGGCGACTAATCTACTGGGTATCAAGTGGAATGGCGCCAAGATTGAGAACATCTCCACAGGGACAAAATTAAAACAAGAAATGTTAGCCTTGGAAGCCGTACGTGTTGGTGAAAAAGAGATAGCCAGAGATTATTTTGAGCAGGCAGAAGAGATCTATCGCGACCTTCGTAAAGCCGCCGATCGCGAGGGCTTGTTTGCAATGTCGGGTGACTATATCCGCAAAGAGCTCACCATGCGTCGCCACCAAATGCCAAAATATAGTTTTCACCGAATGGTCTCAAAAATGATCGATGTGTTCTGTGGATATGGTGAAGCCCCTCTGCGGGTTATTGGATTCTCAATGGGTCTGATTATTGTCTGTGCTGTTTTCTATCTTTTCACCGGTTTGAGTTATGGTGACAATGTTCATATATTTCGACTAAGTAATGATTTCTCCACTAATCTTTATCTTTTTTTCAACTGTATTTATTACTCGGTGGTGACCTTTACGACGCTGGGATATGGCGACTTCACGCCCATCGGATTCTCCCGGGCCATCGCCGCGATAGAAGCATTTACCGGTAGTTTCACGATAGCCCTGTTCGTGGTGGTATTTGTGAAGAAGATGACGCGATAAAGACGCGAAGGTATTAACTTATCGATTATTCAACTGGTCGCATATAGCTTGCGGCCAGCTCCTTTTGAGACCTAGATCAAGTCACGTCTCACGCATTCAGCCCAAGCCCAGCAATTTCCGCGCACTTTGTGAGACTCTTTGCAAAATTAGTGTTTAATGATACTGCTTAGACCTGATCCACAAAGTGCCATGGTTATACTCATTAGAATTAAAAATGACCTCTTTAGCGCTCACGCTTTGCGGCGCCCCTCCCTACAGATAAAGAGACATCATTGTACCAACAAAAAATTGTACCTACAAAGAAGTGCCAACTAATAAAACTCGCTCCAGTGAGCCAATGAATAACGAAGGCAGATACGATGAAAAAGATAAAAATCGATGGTACGCTGCTATCCGCTCGTCCTGAAGCACTCCTAATCGACATAGCAAAAGATGCGGGGATAGCGATCCCCAGTCTGTGCGAGCGACCAGGCTCAGGCAAACAGAAGGGTCGCGGGGGAGATAAAAGCCACTGCAATTTATGTATCGTAGAGATCCACTCTAAAGAAACTGGTAATAATACAAATGCCAAGTCCAAAGCCGACAGCACCACTAATATAGTCCGCGCCTGCGAAACGACGCTTGAATCATTGTGTGACAATGCAACATCGACC
>SDWK01000738.1 GCA_004195335.1 Shewanella sp. | reverse complement strand
AGATGTGTATAAGAGACAGATGTAACTGCTGGCTGAATGGATGTTCGAATAATACTCAGGTACTTTTCGATATACAGCCAGAAAACATGACGCTCACCCTATGAGTGAGTCGAAAGCTGAACAGAGGACGTGTAGCCTGATGGCAAGATTGATGCTCATTATTTTTATCGGTCTGACTTTTTCAGGCCTGCTATTACCCGGCACAGCACTGGCCGGTAGCATTTTTAAATGCATTAAAGATGACAAGGTTGTCTTTAGCCAAACCTCCTGCCCAAAAGAGTTCAGTCAACACCAGATAGAATATGATCTGGGGATCACTACAGAAATCGATTCAGATAAGCCGCAGAGTTTTTTCGATCCTCTGTCTGCATTACTCGATATGAAAACCATCTCGAAAGAGAAACTTCTGCAATTGATCCGCGGGGAATTGTACCGTTTAAAGCAAGAAAACAGTTATTTCGATATATTAAGAGCCAGTGAAACTCAGAAAATTGAACGTAAGCGTTACTGGCAGAAAAAGGAAAAAGACGCTCCTGAATTCCTTAAAGAATTGAAGGAGATGAATCTCTATTTCAATGAGCTTATCTCGGATAATCAGAATAGCATCGAACTCTTACAACAGCGAAAAGCGCTGATTGAAGCCGAGGTGGAGCCGGAATAAATTGTAGCGGTAAGTTTTAAGTTTAAGATATTCGTATTAAACTGGCTGCTGCTAGCTTTTCACTATTCCGGTAACAGACAGTATAAATTCCAATGAAAAAAATAACTTATCTCACTCTTTTTATTACAGGCTTACTCCTCGGCACCCTCCTCTCCTATTTCACGCTGCAAAAAATCATCGCCAGTCGGGGCGGAATGGGGATGCATGGTTTTGTCGATACGGCTCATACGGTACTGAAACAACAACAAGTGATGGATCTACTCGTGTGTAGCAAACTCGCCATGGATAATGGTCACAGGATAGATAACATGCGCCTCAACCTCACATTAAATGAGCAGCTAAAGCCTATTGATAATGGCGAGATGCGTGCCTTCTTCGTGTTGGTTTACGTTAAAGGGTACGCCTTCGGGATCGCCGATTCGATAACGGATAAGACTCGGGCCTTCGAAGCACGTAGGTGTGATATGCAATATCCCTGGTTACTCAAAGAAAGGCAAAAAAAGTGATAAAAAAAGACGCTATAAACCGTGACGATAACAACCCGATCCTTTGGCCAGCACTGCTCATTCAGGAACATCAAGCCGAACTTATCTACCTTGGTTCAGAGCAAGACTGGCGACTCCAGACCCAGAGTCATATCGATGAAGGCAGCCATCTGCTCGACATATCTGGCGTCACCTACCGCCTCTCACTAGCACATCCCACCGAGTCCTCCATTCTCCAGCAACAAGACAAGCACCTGAATTGGCGAATCGCCGATAAACCTTTCCGTTTGCATCAGGTATTAGCATTAGTCCGGCAACATGCCAGCGTGTCAGGCCACTGCTGCACCGCCAAGTTGGGAGCTGAATCTATGGAGCAGATTTTTGAGATAATGAAATATATAGAAGAAAGCTAATACTAAAAGAGCATTAATCTCTCCAGTCGAATACCTTGCCATCTTTCATGAACACTTGCAGCATGCGGCCATCTTCGCCTTGATAGTTCCACTGCTCATCACCGCGACCGGAGCGATGAATATCGTTTGGCTCGCCACGACTCTTGAGTAAGGCTTTCTCCGTCATACCAATCGCCACCTCATTGCTATTGATTAGCTTACGCTCTTGCTCTGTAAAGTCGCTTTCAATACTCTGTAAAACAGCCAGCTCTTTTTGGGTCTCAGACACTTCACATAAGTGATCTTGAAACACGACCTTGCCATCCACTTCACACTGATAAACCTTGGCAACACTCAGTGATGAAAACAGCAATGACACGGTTAATATCAAAGCCATAAAAACATTCAACCGTTTCATCTTACTTCCTTGTTTTATTCACTGAAGGCTAGGAAGGCAGAAACAAAATCCTGATATGACGCCCTCCAAACCTTCTCATCTTCTAGCTGCGTAAACCTATTCCACGGCTGATCAGATAATACGCCAGACTCCACAAACCGATGCAGAAGCCCACCATCACGGCAATCGAAAACGGCACACTGATATCGGCGTAGCCTAAGAAACCATAGCGAAACACGTTAATCATGTAGACCACTGGGTTCAGTGCCGACACACCTTGCCAAAAGTCGGGTAACAAGGAGAGGGAGTAGAACACACCACCGAGATAGGTAAGTGGCGTTAACACAAAGGTAGGCACAATACTGATATCATCATAGCTCTTAGCAAATATCGCATTGATTAAGCCGCCCAACGCGAACAGAATCGATGTCAGTAGCACTGTTATTACCACTAAGCCCACGTGATGCAAAGAGATATCGACGAAGCACATAGCAACGCCAGTCACGATCGTCCCAACACATAGCCCTCGTGCGACACCCCCACCCACATAACCGGCAATCATCACATAATGAGGCACCGGGGCCACAATCAACTCTTCGAGGTTACGCTGAAACTTGGCGCTGAAAAATGATGAAGCCACATTAGAGTAGGAGGCTGTGATCACCGCCATCATAATCAAGCCCGGCGCGATAAACTCCATATAGGTAACGCCACCCATCTCACCGATCCGCTTACCAACCAAGTTACCGAATATCAGGAAGTAGAGCGTCATACTGATGGCCGGTGGCACCAGAGTCTGAATCCAGATCCGGGTGAAACGATTGATCTCTTTGGTTAAAATACTCTTAAATGCAGTGGCATATAGCGCTCTCATATTCATAATGCCACTTCCTTATCCTGGAGTTGCTGTTGCTTACCTTTCTCTACCAACTCCACAAACAGTTCCTCTAAACGGTTGGCCTTATTGCGCATCGACAACACCTCGAGTCCTTGCTCGCTGAGTTGAGCAAATACCGCATTAAGATTCTGATTTTTTTCAACATCGACTTCTAAGGTGTGTGGATCGCTTAAACGGCAGGTGAATCCCTTGAGCATTGGAGCCTCTGTGAGGTCCAGGCTCAGGTCGAGCACAAAGGTCTCAAGATTTAAACGGCTCAATAACGACTTCATACTGGTGCACTCAACCAAGATACCTTTATCGATAATACCGATATTACGGCAAAGCATCTCGGCCTCTTCCAGATAGTGAGTCGTCAGAATAATGGTCACTCCCTCGGCATTAAGCTCCGTCAGGAAGGTCCACATCGAACGTCTGAGCTCAATGTCGACACCCGCCGTTGGTTCATCGAGAATAAGCAGCTGTGGCTCATGCATAAGCGCTCTGGCAATCATCAATCGGCGCTTCATGCCACCGGACAGAGTCCGTGAGGGACTATTACGCTTTTCCCAAAGATCCAGTTGGCTCAAATACTTCTCGGCGCGCTCGAGGGCGACAGCCTTGGTCACACCGTAATACCCCGCCTGATTGACCACTATCTGCAGAACCGTTTCAAACTGGTTGAAGTTAAACTCCTGTGGCACCAAACCGATGCACAGCTTAGCCAATTCCAGCTCACGGTCGATATCGTGTTCAAACACAGACACCTTACCTTCAGTCTTCTGTACCAGTGAGCTAATCACGCCTATGGTCGTCGACTTACCCGCACCATTAGGGCCGAGTAGCGCAAAAAAATCGCCCTTTTTGACCTTAAGGCTAATTCCTTTTACCGCTTCGACTCCACCTTTATAGGTTTTCTTCAGCGAGTCGATAACTAATGCATATTCCAAGGCATGTCCCGAGTTGTGCTCTGTGTTTAACATTATTCATCCCAATACCAGTAGCCGAAAACTAGTGTAAATAAAACTAAATCGATAGAAAAAGTCACCAGATAAAAAAACTCCCGCGAAAGCAGGAGTTATTTGAATATCAGTTAGTCCGAAGATTAATCCAGCGGGATAACCTTCGCAATGTAAGGCAGGTTTCGATACTGCTCGGCGTAATCGATACCGTAACCTACGATAAACTCATCGGGAATGGTAAAGCCAATAAAATCGACTGGCACATCGATTTCACGACGCTCAGGCTTATCGAGCAAGGTACATAGTGCCAGGCTCTTCGGATCGCGGAGTAAAAGCATCTCACGGATCTTATTGAGAGTATTACCCGAATCGATAAGATCTTCGACGATAAGCACATCGCGTCCCTGGATATCCGATTGCACGTCTTTAAGAATTTTAACTTCACGTGTACTGCTCATTGCATTACCGTAGCTGGATACCGACATGAAATCGATCTCAACATGGCCTTTAATACGGCGACAAAGATCAGCCATAAACACAACTGAGCCTTTTAACAAACCCACCATTAATAGGCGCTCGCTGTTGGCATAATGAGCATTGATCTGCTCAGCTAATACATCCAGTTTCTCGTCTATCTCTTGGACAGAGATCATCTCTTCGATGGTGTGTTTCATAGTTCTCTCAACATAGTCTTAATTGTCGCTATCACTGGCATTATGCTTATCATAGCCCCAGCGATTCGTTAACTCGTGTTCAACGCCCAAATGGTCGAGTATCCGGGCGACCATGAAGTTTACCAGATCTTGTATCGATTTGGGATCATGATAAAAGCCCGGAGCCGCCGGCATGATGGTCGCACCTAGCCTGGATAGCGACAACATATGCTCTAAATGTATAGAACTAAAGGGAGTTTCTCTCGGCACTAAGATCAATTGACCACGCTCTTTTATGACCACATCGGCGGCACGTTCGAGCAAACTATTGCTCATTCCGGTTGCCACGGCCGCTAACGTTCCCGTGCTACAGGGACAGATCACCATCTGCTTAGGTGCAGCAGAGCCCGAGGCCGGTGGTGAAAACCACTCCTCCTTGCCCAGCACATGCAGCTCTCCGATGATGTTTACGCCCTGTTCAAGAAACTGTTCGAGCAGCTGAGTCTTGGCTTTGTCACTGTTAGCACTCAACTGCAAACCATGCTCGGTGGCCATGACCACTCTGGCGGCAGAGGAGATCATCAGGAACACCTGATAATCGGCAGCCAGCAGACACTCCAACAGCTTAAGGCCGTAAGGTGCCCCCGAGGCGCCGGTCCAAGCCAGACTGATGGACTTTGTTTTTCTTGGGTAACTCATTTAAAAATCTCAATTTACAAGCATCTAGATACTAGGTACTAGATACTAGGTACTTAATTTAGCTAAAAGCTTCTGATGTAAACCACCGAAGCCGCCATTACTCATCACTATGATGGTGTCACCGGACTTTGCCTTCGTGGCCACAGCATCGACTATCTCATCTATTTGGTATAGCACAGTGACTGGCAATTCGGCTTTTTCCATCGCCGTCTTCACATCCCAGCCGATGTTGTCCGCCTGATAGAGATAGGCCTCATCGGCAAGCTGCATCGAATCGGCTAAGGTGTCTTTGTGCACCCCACTTTTCATGGTATTCGATCTAGGTTCTAAGATAATGGTGATCTTACCCTCACCGACCTTAGCGCGAGTCCCTTGCAGTGTCGTCGCTATCGCTGTGGGATGATGAGCAAAATCATCATAGACTTCGATGCCGTTGACCGTACCAATCAGCTCCATGCGGCGCTTAGGTGGCGAAAACTTGGTAAGTGCTTCGATAGCCGCTTCAGGCCTCACACCCACATGACGCGCAGCCGCAATCGCCATGGTCGCGTTCTCGACATTGTGCTGGCCGATAAGACTCCAATCCAAGATGCCCTGGGACTCGCCATTAAAGAACACCTCAAACTCGTGAGCATCATCGGCAATAAGTTGAGTCGACCAACCTTGGACAGATGCTTTTTGCTCTATCGCTTCCGCTGCACTAGCTTGAGTTTTAGTATAGGTTTCCTGCTCGCTCCAGCAGCCCATCTCAATCACCTGCTGCACCGCCTCACTGTCCTTTGGCCAGATAATCTTGCCCTGACCGGGCACGGTGCGTATCACGTGGTTAAACTGGCGTTGAATCGCCTTGAGATCATCGAAGATGTCGGCATGATCAAATTCGAGATTATTGATCACCAAGGTGCGCGGCTGATAGTGAACGAACTTAGAGCGTTTATCGAAGAAGGCGCTATCATATTCATCGGCTTCTACCACAAAAAAGGGTGAGTTACCGAGGCGCGCGGATACGCCGAAGTTTTGCGGCACACCACCGATTAAAAAGCCCGGCTCATAGCCACACTCTTCTAAGATCCATGCCAACATGCTCGAGGTCGAGGTCTTACCGTGGGTACCAGATACTGCCAGCACCCAACGGTTTGGGAGAATATGTTCGGCCAGAAACTGTGGGCCAGAGGTGTATTTAAGACCGCGATTCAATACCGCTTCGACACATGGATTACCACGGCTCATGGCGTTGCCGACGACCACAAGATCCGGCGCATCATCTTCGTTTTTCCCGAGCTGGCTCGGGTCGAAACCCTGAATAAGCTCGATGCCCTGCTCTTCGAGCTGAGTGCTCATCGGCGGATAAACGTTGGCATCGCTACCGGTAACCTTGTGGCCTTCGGCTCTGGCTAGCAGTGCGAGACCACCCATAAAGGTGCCGCAGATGCCTAAGATGTGTACATGCATGAGGTTGGCTCTGATGAGGAATAATCTGAGGGGTATTCTATCGGTTGGGGAGGCCATTGTCAGTTAACAATGGTTTAAATAACTTCTGTTTTATCTTTTAACTTTTGTGGTGTTTTGAAGTTTCTTGTAGACCATAGCTACTATGGTATTTATTACCTGCGGTACGCTGAATGTCCTGATACTTCTGCGAAACGCCGCAAGCACAATCTGACCGCCATGGTCTTAAGCGTTCCCTATGCTTCAAAGACATTTCCCATATCCCTATGGGTCAGATGGTGGAAATGCCGAAATGTGTATGGAACAC
>SDWK01000737.1 GCA_004195335.1 Shewanella sp. | reverse complement strand
AATAAAGCCATATCTTTGTGAAATGTATAATTGCGTTTCTGCTCGATTGTGATGTTCGCCTCCATTATCCTATACGATCCACCCACAACTGAAGCCCACATAACAGAGGGCGGGAACAATGCAGCTGCTTAAGCATCAATCCTTGTCACCATCATCGATTCCATATTCGGTGAGTAAGCTGTCAAAATCATCGAAGTTTTCATCGCTAGGAATGGTTTCATGTACCAGATAATGTAGTCCCGCTGACGGTGAATAGTTAGGCACATCATCGTAACTGAATACGGAGTAGTACTTAGCGATATTTGCATTACCAAAATTGTCAAAGGTATACTCATCTTTTCCCGCATAAAGTTTGACGCCATCGAGTGGCGACATAGGGGGATGAAAGCGATTGCGAACGACAAAAGAGCCGACAAAATCATCACTCTGAGGATTAGTCCAACTCAACTTAACCATGCCATTTTCTATGCTTGTTTGTAACTCCGTTGGCGCAGGGAGGATTTTTTTACTTCGCGTAATATACTTGATAACCAAGCGCACCTCATTATCATCCTGTACGGAGTGCCAGTCGATAAGGGCATTGTGTTCATCAGATACCGATGTCGGACGAATGATAAAATAAAATGGTTTATTTTCGCGGTGTAAACGTTCCAGTTCCTGGCGACAATAGCTATCAAAAATAAAATAATGCTTATTTTTTACTTTTAATTGTTCATTACTGACCTCATAACCAATAAATTCAATTTTTTGTCGCTCTTTTACACTCTGATAATCGATATCTTTTAGTTCGGCTAACTCGATAGTAAAACGAATATCTTTTTGTGTGTTGAGGCTGTTTTTGTTTTGCAGCAGTAAATAGGCCTGTGTGATCACCGTGTGATCGGCGTCGGGGAGATGCTCTAAGGTGAATGCCATCTGTCCGTAAACGATGTTGCCCTCTTTATCAAACCCAGATTTTAAACAACCCGAGTCTATATCTGTCACTGTAATGGTATTTAAATCTGCCGGCGTTAACGTTAACTCATTCGCTGGAAGGGTATAGATAAGATCTAAATTTGGACGATAGTGAATACCGCCACCAAATCGACCGTAACCAATATCAAATTGCATTATCTGCGAATCATTTCCTAAGGGTAAACTCGTCGGTCCTTGAATACGAAATAAAATTCGGCCATTTTGTATCTGTTCTCGTATCAGCCGTCGCTCCATTCCATTGAGGTTCCATTCACTCCACAAACCTTGAGTCAACCGGTCTGACTCTATTGTCTGTCCTAAAGTATGGATGGGTACAGCTTGATGGATCTGCTCAAAATCTGAAATATCGGTCACGGATTTGCTATCCAGGATAGAGATGCTCCATTCGCCATATTTCTCTATTTTGGCTGCCACCCGATTCAACGGATAAAGAGAAAATACTGCAGATTTTATCTGTATCTGCTCTGGTAAATTCTCAAGAGAGAATGAAACCAGGCCATAACAGATCCCCCTAGCCTTAGAAACACCAATAAACATCGAATTTTGACCAAAATGATCACGATTTTTATCGAGCGTAAATTGGCCCAAATAGCCGATTTCATTTCTAGCTGGGAACAAGGCGCGAGAAAACTCATCCGTTGACAGTAATGTCTTCAGTCTGATCTCTGGACTAAAAGGCGATTTAATATTTGCCCCACGATCGACGGCACGAATATTATAGAAATACCTTTGTCCACTCTTTAGTTGTACGTCAGTGAAATGATGACTATGGGTAATGGCGACCAGAGTTTCTTCGCAACAGGCAGTCTTATTTTTTTCACTGCGATAGATCTCAAAATAGACATCTTCGCTTCCATCGAATGTCCAGTTTAATGTCACGGAATAAACACCAATTTCAGCCACAGTAAAATTTTCGACCCGTTTTGGTGCGCTTGTTGAGTAGTTATTCACCTCATTGAATGCATATAGCAAGGCCGGAATGTTCTCGTCGATACTTTGGGACATATTTTGCATGTAATCGGGGATATTACGGGTTCCGACCTCGACCACAATAGCCAGAATACTTTGAGCATAATAATATTCGCGACCACTGCCATGGATCAGATTAAATGGGGGCTTGCCGCGATGAATTCCATAGACTCGCCCGGTCACTTTCTTAATCTCCCGATTCATATTGGCACATAGAACATTGAGGTCGGTCCCTTCAATTTCCGATTCATGATTGAACTTATGTGCGGGGAAAAAAACATTGCCTTGGGAGTGATAATCTAACGCTATAGTAATATTGCTGTGCTCATCGACGAACTTTTTGATGGCGCTGGTCTCTGGCTCAGAAAAAGCCTCCGGGCCGGAATAGGTCGTCAAACTCGTATCAGTCCCCTTTTTAAACCGAATGCCAAAATTTCGATTTAAATCGACCCCAAAGGTACCGTCACCATTGTCACGCCTATTTTTACGCCAAAATGAAAAATGGGTACGGGAATATTCAAAGCCATCGGGGTTAAGGCAGGGAACAATATATAAAGTGCTGTGTTTAAGCGTAGATAGCAATTTGGGATTATACTGGTAGTTGTCTAAAATATATTTGATAAATTTTAGTGCTAACTCATTTCCTATCCATTCCCGCGCATGAATGGATCCCGTATATAAGAGTGCGGGTTTTAAATCGGCATCGTCGACATCCAGCGACATAGTCGCCATGATTATCGGTCGTTTCTCCCAAGTATCCCCCAGAGACTCAACCCTGATAAGCTTTGGGTGTTGTTTCATCGCTTGTGTTAAAAAATCCAGGGTTTCCTGATAAGACGCATATTGTTTTTTCATGACCCGGCACCTGTTATAGAGTCTTACTAAATTCCAACCAATGTTCTGTGATCAGGGAAAGCTTTTTGTCTTTAACATGCTTTACTTGAGTTAACTTTTGCTGATCGTAAACTAACGCTTCAGTCACCCCTATGATGCCTAAGGTGTTAACGATATTTTCAGCAAGCTTTTTACCGATCCCCTTTACGCCTTCAAAAAAGTGGTACAGATGATGCTCGGTGAGCTCCGGTAAGTTACGGGGAGTTAAATTCATCCCCTCCTCCGTACTTAGGCTGCTTTGGGGCACAGCAGGCTCTACCGTCACCTCAGCTTTGACCAAAAGCCGCCGTTCATTATCTTGACGGTTCCATATTTCGCTCGGCCACTCCTCGGCTCGAACCGACGCGATATCAACTAGTGGATAGTCAGTTAAATTCATATCCAAAAAAGTGTCGCCACAATCGTTAACTGGCATAAAGGGAGCCGGGCTAAACGTGATATTACGCATGGTGCGTAATAATGATGAGTCAATCTTACCTAACTCCTCCCAATTATGAGGCGGGAAATATGGCTCAGAGAATCGTTTGTTTGATAATGTCCAGTTCAGATATTGTCCTATCCAATCACGAATATAGGGGAATGCCGCAAACGCCGTAGCACACTCTAAAATTGAATATCCTCCATCTTTACCTACCGCAATATCACAAGCCCAATATTGGGCCTTAGCCGCCTTAGATGAGAGTACCGCCAAATCTAGGGCACCGGAAGGAACATCCATGTAATCCATGGTTCCTCCCTGACTGGTGTTAGTTAGCCACCCTCCATCAGGTGGTCTGCGCCAAAATGCACAAACCGGTTTATGACCAATCAACATCACACGAATGTCTGCCGTCATCTCTATAAAGTCCTGAACATATACCGGGTAATATCTTTTTTCTGTTAACAGCGAGCTGGCTTGTCGATAATCATCAACCTTGTGAACATAATATCCACCATAGTTTGAGGGCCCGTAGGATTTTTTAATGATCTTGGGATAATGTGTGCTGCCAAGGTAGGCATCTGCCTGTTGCTGATTATAAAAAATATGGGTCTTGGGTGCGGCTAAGTCGTATTTTTGGCAAAAATGAGTGACATTTTCTTTCGATTTATTGGAGAACTGGCTATCGAGCGAAGGGATAAATTGTACCTTAGGCAATTCTCGCGCAATTTCGCGAAACGTCTCATAAGCCGTCGCCGGAATATTACCGATAAGTACATCAATTTTTTTATCCCGAACTTCATTGATAAAGCGTTGCTTGTCTTTACCCCAGTGATAGATCAGAGTCTCAATTTTATCCGGCCAGTGCTGAAAATTAGATTTATCGAAGAATCGTAATACATGATCTAGGTACAACAAACCAATTTTAGGCAACTTCTCTGGCAAATGTTTGCTCATTGCTTACCCCTTTAATTTTTTGTTCGATTAAGTTAACTATCTTCTCGATTTTCAAGGTATTAAAATTTAGGCCAATACGTTCTTGCTCCGGAGTCGCAAATGCCGGGATCCCGTTGACTTCGAGGACAATATATTGTTGACGCTCGCGGTCAAAAATCAGATCGACCCCTGCGATGTCCAGTCCGGTAAGTCTTGCTGCACGGATAGCCAACCGAATCACCTCATCATTTGGCTCTCGTAAGATGATTGAACCACCACCGGTAATATTGGTCTTCCAACCGTTTGGTGGGGCTTGTCGACCATAACAGCCAACAACTTCACCATTGACGACATCGACACGAAAATCTGTATTGTCATAATCGATAAATCGTTCAAGATAAAAATATCGAAAATTAGATGAGTTCAAAAATGGCAGTAGCATCTCGAGTGCGGCTTCACTCTCTATTTTTACGATACCCTTGCCGCCCCAGCCCTCGGTAGGTTTATATATAGCCTGACCGCCCCACTCTTTGAGTACGGCTTTGACACTATCGATATCATGACGATCGCATAATTGATAATCGGCGGTGGTTACACCATTGCGATTAAGCAGATGAGAGGTTCTAAATTTGTCCTCTGAAAGGGAGAAGGCTTCGAAACTGTTGATGCAAGGAACCGACATATTTAGCATTTCATAGAGGTAAACCTGATATTGGGTTTGCTGCCCGGCATTATAAGAAAAATATAGATCCAAGAACTCCATTTCTACACCACGGCACAAAATAGTGCCATTCCTGGCAATAGCACTTTGTAGAGCCAGATTGTTCATTACCTGAATATCGCGTTGCCTGAGGCCGTCTATCAAGGCTTGTTCAATTAAATCACCACCGCAATTGTGGTACATCCACATGCCAACTGTATGTGAAACCATCTTCCCTATCCTTATGAGTAAGATAATCAATTTTTTTGTATAAATTCTGGGGCAATAGCGAATGGTTATAAACCAAGGTTAATTTGATAGATATGACACACTCAAATCATGCCTGAGCTACTTTATGCCCCTTTAAAATTAGCATGTAATTTGTACAACTCCAGAGAATGAACTATATTATTTTTGCCAACCTTAATTGTACAATTATTGACCTTCACCTGTTCATTTACAATAGACATAACTTGTTTGTTTTTATGATTTAAACCGTCCAGGTCACAGATTTGCAATCTTAAACGTTGTAGGCGAAATCCAGGTGAAATTGGCGCACTATTCACCGTATATGACTCGCTTTATATGTTAAATGTGTTGTTGGAAACGGATGACCATATGAATAAATCTTTTGATTTTTCTGAGCTTGCCAACATTGTCAATATCAATTCATACACGAAAAATAAATCTGGTGTCGATCGGGTCGGAAATTTGTATGAACAAATCTTTGATGAAATCGGCTTTAAAACGATACGTTACACCAGAGAGAAGGTAGGAGATCACCTACTTTTTACCTCAGCTTCAACGGGAGGAGATAAATTACTCTTACTCGGTCACCTTGATACGGTTCACCCTCCCGGTGTTTTTACCGATTTCCACCAAGATCAAGACTGGATTTATGGTCCAGGGGTCTGTGATATGAAAGGCGGCAATCATGTTGCCATTAGTGCCTTAAGGCACGTTAAAACTACCTTAGGTAACATTGCCGATATCGATTTGCTATTGGTGAGCGATGAGGAAACGGGCAGCGATGACAGTAAGGTGATCTCATCGGCATTAGCCAAGCAATATGCAGCCTGTTTGGTATTTGAAGCCGCGGGTGTGCATGATGAAGTGGTGGTTGGGCGTAAAGGGGTCGGAACGTTCACCATAAATATACAGGGCAAAGCCGCACATGCCGGCAATCATTATCTTTCGGGAGCTAATGCAAATCTGGTCGCCGCACACATGATTATAGACTTAACAAATTTAACCTCGATAGAGCAAGGCAGCACAGTCAATGCGGGAGAGATATCCGGAGGGATAGGTGCCAATACTATCTCTCCTCACTCAAAAATTGTGGTAGAGATCCGTTACACTCAACACAAAGAAAGAGACCGTTTATTAGCTGCAATTGAACAAATCGTGAACACAAGTTATGTTGAAGGCGTGACCAGTACCCTATCTGGAGGGATCCAGCGAGACGTTATGCAACCCAATTGCGAGCAAAGTTCTCTTATCAGTAAATTAGAAAAGATTGTCGGTGAGCATCTTGCTACCGAACAACGTGGCGGTGTCAGTGATGCTAACGTGATCGCGGCTGCTGGCATCCCCACATTAGATGGTTTTGGTCCCTATGGTGATGGCGACCACACCCTTGATGAGCGAGCATCCCGAAAGAGTTTTCTGCGACGGGTGAATCAAGTCAGTAAGATTTTGCTCGCCTATAATGGGATAAAATGTAGACAGAGAACTCAATGAATACAAAAAGCCTCAACATTCCTTGAGGCTTTCGTGCTTACTCTAAGAAAATGATGGTACCCAAGGCCATTCTTGTTATAGAGAGTGAATTGGCCGTGCATTATGAAGAGTGCGAGGGATTTTCAGTCTGTGTATTTAGTGTTTTGAACATACAAAAAAGCCCTGACGTTTGTCAGGGCTACTGTTCATCTCTAAGAGAATGATGGTACCCGAGGCCGGACTTGAACCGGCACGCTTATTCAGCGAGGGATTTTAAATCCCTTGTGTCTA
>SDWK01000215.1 GCA_004195335.1 Shewanella sp. | reverse complement strand
TATAGCGATATCCATGCTTACCCAAGTAAAGAAAGTGCAACTTGTGGAAGCTGGTTTGCCTGTGCAAGCATAGTTGAGCCTGTCTGCTGCAGAACCTGGTTTTTAGTCATAACGGCTGTTTCTTTGGCGAAATCCACATCTACGATACGACTCTTAGCGTCAGCAACGTTAGCCTGAGTATTGGCACTGTTACTGATGTTGTGAGCCACTCGGTTTTGAATCGCACCTAAATCACCACGTTGAGTGTCGATTGTCTTAATCGCTTTATCAATAGCGGCTAACGACGATGCACGGTTTGCAGAGGTGGCATTATTTAAGGAACCTACTGATAATGACGTCTTATCAGTCGTCTTAACCACAACTCTGATATCTTCACCATCTTGGTGACCCACCTGGAACGCCTTACCAGTGCCAGAGAATCCGCCTTGCATTAACTTGGTATTACCAAACGCTGTGCTGGTACCAATATTATCAATTTCAGTTACTAGCTGATCCATTTCCGCTTTCAATGCGGCAAGATCTTCAGTACTGTTTGCACCGTTTTCAGACTGAATGGTCAAATCACGCATACGCTGAAGCATATTAGTCTGCTCCTGCATCGCGCCTTCTGCGATCTGTGCGATAGAGATAGCATCGTTAGCGTTACGCATACCGACTTCAAGACCACGAACTTGTGAATTAAGACGGTTAGAAATAGCCAGACCCGCGGCATCATCTTTTGCACTGTTAATGCGAAGACCACTGGATAGACGCTCCATCGAAGTCGCCAAAGCACCGCTTGAGATATTTAGGTTTTTCTGTGCCTTCATCGAAGTCACATTGGTATTTACCGTAATAGCCATGTTAATTTCCTCTTCTTGGTTGTCCTGCCAAGACTTAGACCTTGGCTAAAAAACTTGTTATTGGGATTAAATGTAATCAAACAATGAAACTGAGCCTACTTTGCTGAACACGTTCGACACCGCATTCAACGCCAATTGTTGCTTCTCATACTCGGTAATCGCCGAGGCGTAATCTAAATCTTCCAACATAGATAAAGCCGAACTATTAACCACTTTTTCTTCCACATGTGTCATGTTGTGACTCTCGAGGCTCTTAAGGCTGTTGCCTGAGACTCCTCGTTCAATACTTATTTGATTGACACCACTGTCAATGTTATTCAATACCTGTGCCAACTCAGCCATCCCCTGAGGAGTATTTATTTTGTTCGGTGACTCCAACAGAGTGATCGCTTCGTTTATAGTGTCGAAAATACTGACGTTTGACTGAGGAGATAGACTAAAACTGTCTCCGGCAGCAGGCATACCGTCGAGTTTCACTTCTAAACCGTTATAAACAATGGGGTTGCTCGAATCGAAGTTGACTTCTGTCTGTACTAAGGCATTGGTAGCATCACGTATTTCTAAATCCGCTCCCACCATAGTGAAAGTGTAAGTTTGCTCTACGTGAACAGCCGGATTCGTTATTTTGGCGCTTTCTACTTTGAATTCACCGGTTTGGGTCGCCAGATAATTGGCGCTGTAATCCCCCATACCACTGGGAGCATTCATAAATGCACTGTCACCCGGAATATTGGTACCTATGGTGACTCCCGATGCAACAACAGATTGCCTGACACCATTGTCGCCGCTATAAACGATGTTTCCGGTTGCATCAAAAGCAAATGGCTGCTTACCCGTTTCATTTCCGGAAAACATATAATTGCCCGACTCATCTTTGGTGTTGGCAACATTGAGCAATTCATCAAGGGTGCCTCGCAGCTCATCGGCAATCATTTGCCGCTCGGAATCGGCAAGTCCGCCGTTAACTGCACGTATGACCAGCTCTCTGGTAGAACCCACCAGTTTTTCTGCTGTACCTAGCTTGCTCTCAGACATCGCCAAATGGTTAGTTGCATATTCGATGTTCTTAACAAACTGATCGACGAGGGCGTTCTGTTGATTCAGGTTATCGATACCCACAGCGGCAACGGGGTCATCACCGGCAGTATTGACTTTTTTCCCGCTCGATAGTTGCTCTAAAATTTTGCTGGTCGCAGACTGATTATCCAAAACGCTGGTGATACCTTGGTTAAACATCTGCGCAGTTGAAATTCTCATATCGAACCCCTATCTCGCTGAACTAGTCTGAAAGTTAAAATAATCATTTTCCTTTCCTTATCGAACCGCATTGAACAGGGTGTCGAAAATTTCATTGGCCGTCGTCATAATCCGAGCCGATGCCTGATACGCTTGTTGGAAGCGGAGCAAATTGGCCGCCTCTTCATCTATGTTGACACCAGACTCACTTTGCACTCTGCTATACGCCTGAGAATAAACAGCCTGAGCAGAGCCCATCGCAACTTCGGCGGCTTTTGTTTTGCCACCAACACTCAACTTAGTACCTTGGTATACGTCCGCCAGTGTCGATGTGCCGCCGTTCATCAACTTAGTTTCACTCAACTTCGACATGGCAACCGAGTTGGTGTTGTCACCCGGAGCAAATGAGAGATCGAAAGTAAATCTGTCCGTGGCCGCCGCTGTCGATGTCACATCGAAGGTGAAGCCATAGGCACTAATTGAAGGGGGAACGAATGCAGCCGCAGCACCAAGAGAGGCACCAGTAGCATCAAAAACTTCGAACGTATTCGCGGCGGTGTTTATCTCGAAAGTGAGTTCAGAGCCTGTGAGAGGGAAACCTGCAGCCCCTCTACTATCAATACTCACCATCTCTATCTCTGTGTTCCCAGAATTTGCCGCATCAGGAGTGATCTTAGGTGCCGCAGCTGCGATACCTTTAGGATCGGTCATCACCACACCGATCCCTGCTGCGGCGCCTGCCGAAGGGCGAATTTCAAATTTATCGCCATCAGCCAATGCGCCGGAATCGATATGAATAGTAAAGCCACCAGCACCATCGAGCTGAGTACCGTTTAGCGTCAGAGGGGTGATATTGCCCGTTAACGTATCTTTAAGCTCATAAGTGGCCGGAGCGGTATAAGATAATTCGAAGCTATTACCTGACAGTTGTCCGGAGTCATCAATATTGACCCGCAGACCGGCGGTACCCGTATTGGCACCAAACCCTGCAACCCGTCCAACCGACATAGTGGGATCATTAATGTCTTTAAAAATATCTTTGCCCACTTCACCATTCAGATCGAAGCCCTCTTTCTGGGCTTTATTGAATGAATCGGCAACGCCCAACGATAGCTGACCCAGCTCCTGCTGCGCCTTGATTAACGTGTCATCGCGAAACTCGAATAGCGCACCAATCTGTCCACCCAGTTTTGAACCATCGATAACTTGGGCATAACTGCCAACTGAAGCTGAAATTCTTGACTGATTGGCGTGGGGATCTCCGGGTGTGATGCCTATAGACATAGATACTTCACCGGAAACCAACATCACGGCCCCGCCTAACATGACACTCTTTGCCCCCGTATCCAGGGGAATGACGTTGACTTCCGAGTATTGGCTCAACTCTTGGATAAGCGAATCTTGTTTATCGAGAAGCTGCGAATCTTCACCTTGAGACTTCATCAACTCTTGATTGATATGGCCAAGCTCTTTACTGATCTCATTGATTCGGTCAGTAATGCCGGCGAGTTGGTCATTGGTCTGCTTCATCTGCCCATCAAGATGAGATTGCATCTGATTTAAACTAGAAGCCAGTTGTTCGGCAGAGCCCAGTACGCTTCCTCTTATACCGATATCATCGGGAAGGTCTGACAGGCTATTAAGGCCTGCGAAGAAATCATTGAGCCCTTGTGGTACAGCCTTACCGATCTGAGAGAAGAGCTGATCGAGCTCACTCATCTTGGTATAAGTCGTTTGTGCTTCACTGGCACTCGTCTGTCCGATGCGTAATTCCCGCGCGGCATAGTCGTTGTAGATACGTTTTACATCCGAGATATAGGTTCCGGAACCATAGAACTCACTCCCCGCACGCTGTGATTCAAGGCTAGATTGCTCGGCAACCTGCCTGTGATAACCATCAGTGTTAGCGTTCGAGATGTTATTACTGGTCACCGCCAGTTGCGACTGTGCGGCTAGTACACCAGTACGGGCAATGTTAAGAAGATTCATCGACATTAGCAGAGACTCCCATCGAAGTTAAAAGCAAAGCCGCTCACCGATCCAATTGCCATATGCAAACAAAACATCATTTTCATGGTTGTACTCCCGGCATCGACGCCTTGAGATCCTGACTAATGGTTTTCATCACTTTTATCACTTTGTCGGCATATTGAGGATCGGTTGCATAGCCTGCATCCTGAAGCGCGCGAATAAACTCATTTGGACTCGCCGCCTTCTTCATCGCCTCTTGGTATCTGGGCCCCTCCGATACAAACGAGACAAAATCATCAAAACTTTGCTTAATATCATCGTAGACTCTGAAGTCGGCTTTTTGCTGAACGGCAACCCCTTGCTCAAACTCAAGAGTACTGACCATCGTCTTACTTCCTTGCCAGCGTTTATCGGCCTTGATATTGAAAAGATTGTTACTGGAGTCTCCACCCGCACGTTTGACCATCTTCTGTCCCCAGCCTGTCTCTAATGCCGATTGAGCAATCAGTACTTCAGGTTTGGTTCCTAATGCTGCCGCAGCTTTCTCTGCATGAGGATAAAGCTTGGACACAAAATCCTCCGGGCTGCTAAACGTCAACTCCGTTTTTGTTACCTCAGACGGCAAGCTTTTGCCCGTCAGGATGCTTTCAAGCGGATGGTTTGGTTTTGCGTCAACAAGCTGACTGTCCGCTGGTGTATTAATCTGGCTAACTTCAGGTCTGACCGCACGGCTCATTACCATTCCTTGAGCCATACTCCCCTGTTGATTACCACGAAGCACCGACGCTGGGGTGACCTTGCTGGTTTCCGGTGAAAGTTGCTGAACCATAAGATCTGCTAACCCCAGCATGCCTTTATCCGATAAATTCACTGACATCTGTTGATCGTGCATCTGTTCATAAAACTTGGTGTACTGGCTATTCATGGGGCTATCTGATTCAAATACCGCATTGGCATCACGCATGCTTTTCATCAGCATCTGAACAAAGATCCCTTCAAACTGCTGGGCCACCTCTTTCAAGGCACCCTTGTCATCTTTTTGGGCCTTAGATCTGAGTGAATCCAGACCTCCGATATCCAAAAAATGAGATGAGTTAGACAGCTTTTCCATAAATGCTTCCAGGGATTCCGACAATATTCAGACGATAGTAACTCTACGCTGCAAACTGCGTACCAAGTCAACACATAACGAGTATTTAGTAGAGGGGATTCGGCAAGGTAAGGAGTAAAAGGCATCAAGAGAGTTCAGGTAGAATACTGAACTCTCTTATATGGAGATGGCGGCACCGATTGATACCTGACAGAATCAGATAATAATCAATTCACCATGTAAAGCGCCCGCTACTTTTAATGCTTCAAGAATCGCAAGCACATCAGAAGGCGCTGCGCCTACAAGGTTCACCGCCCTGACCAACTCATCTAAGGAGGTACCAGGGCTAAACAGAAACATACGACTATCCTCTTCGCTGGCATCGATAGTACTGTTTGATGTCACTACCGTTTGACCACCCGCAAGTGGATTTGGCTGTGATACCTGGGTCGCTTCGGCAATGGTAACTGTGAGTCCGCCATGTGTGACCGCCGCAGGGAGCAAGCGAACATCTTTGCCCACAACTATGGTACCTGTACGGGAGTTCACTATCACCTTGGCAGATTCAGACGCCGGCTCAACTTGTATATTCTCGAGGGTAGCCAGAAAAGAGACCCGCTGAGATACATCTCTTGGGGCACTAACCTGCACCGAAGCGGCATCGAGCGGCCTCGCCATTCCCGGACCAAGCAATTCGTTGATGGCATCGGCTAAGCGCTTAGCCGTTGAAAAATCCGCACGACGTAGGTTAAAGGTTAAGTGATCGCCTGTGGAAAATGGGGTTATAACGGTTCTTTCCACTATGGCCCCATTGGGAATACGTCCAACGGTTGGGGTATTTTGAATGACTTTAGAGCCATCCAGCCCCTCGGCACTGAATCCACTTACCACCATACTGCCCTGAGCAATCGCATAAACGTTACCGTCGATCCCCTTCATAAACGTTTGCAGTAACATGCCCCCACGCAGACTTTTAGCCTCGCCCAGACTGGATACGGTAACGTCAAGAGTTTGACCCGGCTTAATAAAAGCTGGCATTACAGCACTGACTGCCACAACGGCAACATTCTTAATTTTTGGCCTGAAATTATCGGGTAAATTAATGCCGAAGTTTTTCAGCATGGTTTTGAATGTTTGCTCTGTGTAACGGGTCTTCTCACCCGTACCGGGTAAACCAACCACCAAACCATAACCGATTAACTGGTTGCTTCGCACACCTTGTACGTTGGCGATATCTTTGATGCGTTGAGCCTGGCTAGTGCTGCAAAAAAGTAGTAAAAGAAATATGGAAAATAACTTAATTTTCATGATAATGACTCCTTAAAAAGGCCACCAGCTGCCCATAAAGAATGAACTGAGCCAGCCCACTTTCTGAACATCGGCAAATGTACCTGTACCACTGTATTGAATACGGGCATTTGCGACACGAGGAGAGTCGATGGTATTGTCCGGTCTAATATCTTGGGAGCGGACAATGCCGGTGATCCGCACAAACTCGTCGCCGTTATTAATGCTGATCCATTTCTCCCCGCGAATAACTAAGTTACCGTTATTGAGTACCTGCATCACATTGGCAGAGATACTGCCAGAGAGGCTATTACTCTGAGCCGCATCCGACTCACGCTTGGTGTTCATGCTGTCTGAGTATCTGAGATCGATAGGCTGACCACAGACAATCCTGACCGCCTCACTCCCGTCGGTCGCTTCAAGGATCCCGTGATTCAAGCCCTGAAGGACAAAACAGATCATTCTCCGAACGATAAATGAGTCATCTACCACTAATACGGTTTTACGCTCATTTTGTGATTTGTTCTC
>SDWK01000212.1 GCA_004195335.1 Shewanella sp. | reverse complement strand
CAATAAAGAAGTCCAGCCCCCACTTTGAATGAACCTCAGATAAAATGTCATTTAAACTGACAACAAATAGCTTCATGTCATTATAATGAGTCCCTTTTACCTTCCGAATAACTCATCAACAAATTTACGGAAAACATCCACGAAAAGAAAGTGCATTAATTTCCTCTAACAAATAAGAATAGGACATTGCTTTGTTCGTAATCTCATTCAACAAAGCCAAATCAAAGAAAAAATAGAACAGCTATAGATGCGGCTACGGACGTTTAAGTCAATGGCAGCTCTATGACATCTGCCCCATAAGGATATGGAAAAGGTCTTGAGATGGTAGGGAATATCTCTGACCATGTCACCACGGCATTCGTGAACTCATTCACATCGGGTGCCATCGTCGAACTCATATTGAGGCATTTCCTTGTTAGCAACCTCAAAATCGAAGAGTGAATAGACAACAGTATAGATGCGGCTGTGACCTTCCGTGACAAGGATGTCACGGCAGAGCTTACAGAGACCCTACTTGCAGCGAGTCACAGAAGTATCTGCACATAAGCACGCTGCAAGCGGTTTAGAGAATGAAGATACGACTTTCTTCAACGTTAAATCCGCTACTGGCGAGAAATAACAGCGAAGGTTAACGCTAAGAATATCTAATCAAAATGATTAAGGTACGAACCAACCATCAAAAACGTTACCAAGTTTGTCGTTCGACAAACAAAAACGCCACTGGTAATAGAAATACCAATGGCGTTCAAACTCAGCTGATTCAAAGCAGGCTCAAGGCTGCTCAGACTAAAGCAGCACCAGCCGATCCGCGGTATTATCTACCTTAGGAATCTATCTTGGCCAACGCCCTAGCGTGCAGCGGTCGTTACTGCCAAAGTCACGCACTGTGGCGACATTTTCATATCCCAGCTCGATCATCTTATCTCTGAGCTGTATCGCTTGACCATAGCCATGTTCAAGTAGCAAATAACCACCAGGCTTGAGGTAGTCTCGAGCACAAGAAGCGATATGATAGAGATCCGCAAAGCCCTCTTCTCCGGCAGTCAGTGCGCTTTGAGGCTCAAACCTAACATCGCCCTGACTCAGGTGTTCATCCGTTTCGTCTATGTATGGCGGATTAGAGACGATTAAGTTGAAATCATAACTGCCAACAGAGTCGAACCAGTCACTCTGTACTATCTCAACCTGTGGAAGCTTCAGATGTGCTCTGTTCGCCTTAGCCAATGCTACCGCTTCGATAATCTTATCAACCGCAGTGATCTGCCACTCTGGCTTTTCAAAGGCCAAAGAGAGCGCAATAGCCCCGGTGCCGGTGCCTAAATCTAATACTCGAGCATTTTCTGCCATCGGTAAATTTAAAGCAGTCTCGACTAGAATTTCGGTATCAGGTCTTGGGATTAACGTCGTCGGATTAACCATAAATGGCAGAGACCAAAACTCACGCTCGCCGACGATATGTGCAATGGGTGTACCCAGTAGTCGTCTGGCAACCATTTCGCCAAACGCTTTCACCTGTTCCGATGTCAATCGCTCATCGGGCCAGGTATAGAGATGTCCACGTTGCTTATGAATGATATGAAGTAACATCACTTCAGCATCAAGCTTAGGCGTGTCGGTGATTTTATGCAGTTGAGGTGAAGCCCACTCGAGGGCTTCGGCTAGAGTTTGATACAAAAGCGTTCCTTAATTTAAAACCTTGTTTAAACAGCCAGAAAGAGCAATAAAATAATTACTCTTCTGCTAATGCTGCCAGCAAATCTGCTTGGTTTTCTAGCATTAAGGGCTCGATGATCACATCAATGTCACCTTCCATCACTTCGTTTAAACGATAGAGAGTCAGGTTGATTCTATGCTCACTCACACGGCCTTGTGGGTAGTTATAGGTACGAATTCGCTCTGAACGATCACCACTACCGACTAAATTACGGCGGGTACTTTCTTCGGAACTACGACGCTTTTCATCTTCTACAGCTTGAATACGGGCTGTAAGCACACTCATCGCTTGAGCACGGTTCTTATGCTGTGAGCGCTGGTCTTGACACTCAACGACAATACCTGACGGGATATGCGTAAGACGGATAGCCGAATCTGTTTTGTTTACGTGCTGTCCACCGGCGCCCGATGCTCTGAAAGTATCGACTTTCAAATCGCCCTTATTAATTTCAATGGCTTCTGATTCAGGAATTTCAGGCAAAACAACAACGGTACATGCAGAGGTGTGTACGCGGCCTTGAGACTCTGTTTCTGGCACACGTTGAACGCGATGTCCGCCAGACTCAAACTTCAATTGTCCGTATACGCCTTCACCGCTGACTTTAGCAATGACCTCTTTAAAGCCACCATGTTCACCATCGTTGGTGTTCATTACTTCTAACTGCCAGCGCTTACTTTCAACGTATTTGCTGTACATGCGGAATAGATCGCCGGCAAAAATTGCCGCTTCATCGCCACCCGCACCTGCACGAATTTCAATAAAGCAGTTGTTATCATCATTAGGATCTTTTGGAAGTAATAGAATTTGCAATTCATCTTCAAGCACGGCGATGGCCGATTTAGCAATTTTGAACTCTTCTTGAGCCATCTCTTTTAGCTCTGCATCATCCTCTTCCATCATTTCTTTAGCTGACTCGAGATCTTCCGTCGCTTGCTGAAATAACTTAAAATTCGTGACGACATCTTCGAGTTGCGAATACTCTTTCGAGAGTGCACGAAAACGATCCTGATCAGAAATTACACCCGGATCACTGAGTAGAGCTAACACTTCTTCATTACGCTCAAGCAAGCCTTCTAGCTTGCGAATGACACTGTCCTTCATTAAAACGCTAACCTTAGTTTTTATCTAATCCGAGCGCGGTTCTAAGCTGGCCAATGCTATTCAAATCACCTTGGCGGCTTGCAACAGTCAATGCTTGGGTTGGTGCGTGGATCAACTTATTAGTTAGCTTATTGGCCAGTTCGAGTAGTAATTGCTCGCTGTCTCCGCCCTGGGCTAACTTATTGATTGCACGCTCAACCAGCTCATCTTTTATAGCCATACTCGCGGTACGGTATTCACGAATGCTGTCGACCGACTCTAAGGAGCGGACCCATTCCATGAAAAGATGCGATTGTTCTTCAGCAATTATTTCCGCTTGCTCGGCAGCCTCTCTTCGCGAGGCCATATTCTGTTCAATAATGCTTTGCAGGTCATCCACTGTATAGAGGAAGGCATCGTCAAGATCAGCAACCTCGGCTTCAATATCACGAGGAACGGCTATATCAACCAACAACATAGGTTGATGACGACGCTGCTTAAGCGCTTTTTCTACCATGCCTTTACCTAAGATAGGTAGCGGGCTTGCGGTAGATGATATCACGATATCGGCCTGTGGGAGATAATCAGGTATCTGTTCTAGCGTAATAGCCGTCGCACCGAACTCTTCACACATGCCTTCTGCACGTGAAAGGGTACGGTTTGCAACCACCATAGAGGCAACACCATTATCTTTCAAATGCCGGGCAACCAGCTCAATGGTCTCTCCGGCACCGATAAGCAACACTTTTGTGGTACTTATGGATGAGAAGATATGCTTCGCCATACTCACGGCAGCAAAAGCCACAGACACGGCGGATGCACCGATCTCTGTTTCAGTTCGAATCTTTTTTGCTACTGAAAATGTATTTTGGAAAAGCTTGTCCATGGTAATCGCAACACTACCCGCCTCCTTCGCCTTAACGAAAGATTGCTTTACCTGGCCCAAGATCTGAGGCTCACCAAGAATTAAAGAGTCGAGACCTGAAGATACACGCATTAAATGCTGTACAACGGCTTGGCCTTCAAACTTATACAAGCAAGGCTCGACATCTTCGTGGGAGAGTTGAAAATACTCTTCTAACCAACGAATAACCTCAAGCCCATCACCAGTATTGGTGTAAAGCTCTGTTCGGTTACAGGTTGATATGATAACAGCTTCGCCAGTCTTGGTAAGATTTGCCAGACTTTTCATTGCATCATGAATTTTGTCTGGTGAAAATGCTACCTTTTCACGTAGGTCGACCGTGGCTGTTTTATGATTAATACCGATTGCTACAAGGCTCATCTGACTCTTTTTAGTCTCTAGGCATCTCATTTATTGTTAGCCATTCTACTTAATTGAGTGAACTAAAAACAGAATATGCTTAACAAAACCGAATAATAATCTCATTTCTTATCCATTTTCACAATTAAGATCACCAAATCTGCGCCTCTAGAAACACTGACAGCTGATGCTTACAAGCTTGATAGAGTAGGCCTTTCAGTATATTTTAAGATTACCATTGGTATTCTTATCCAGCCCTCGTATCATATGAAGTTATTAATATCTGTAATAGATGAATAATTTGAACTACCTCACAAAAAAATCACTCTTCTGGGTGCTGTTAAGTGTATTTATGCTTTCAGCTTGCTCCGTAACACCCCCTGATAATTTCATTCCGGTGCAGGTCGATGATGTTTCCAATGCTCAGGCGTGGGAGATGCAGGGAAAACTTGCAGTGAGAACAAGCAAAGATAAATTCAGTACGAATATCTACTGGTTTCATACCGATAAGAAAAATGAATTAACGCTCACCACCATGTTAGGCACAACCGTACTTTCTTTAACGACCTTAGAAGACGAGGCTCGCTTAGAGGTCGATGGCAAGGTCTATCAAGATAACGATGCTCAACGGCTCCTCACTAGGGTGACGGGCTGGTCGATTCCGGTCGATGCGCTTCCACTGTGGATAACGGGGCAACTCAGTGATAACGACGAACGGCTCGCTCAAGATGAGCAGCAAAGACCGATAAAGCTGACCACTCAGGATCTCCCACCTTGGGAAGTCGAGTTTATAAGCTGGCAACAACAAAGTGGTGCAGAATTACCCCGATTACTCCAACTAAAAAGAGAAGATCTGCGCCTCAAATTACAGATCAGCCACTGGCAGGCTTTGTCTGCAACCCACTTATTGCCTTCGAATCAACCAGAGGAGCGCTTAAATGATCAATAAATTATCGCAAGGCTGGCCCGCTCCGGCCAAACTAAACCTATTTTTGCATGTAAATGGTCGTAGGGAAGATGGCTACCATGAACTGCAAACCCTTTTTCAATTTATCGACTACTGCGATTACCTTGACTTCAAAGTCACTGCCACTCCTGACCTCAAGTTACACTCAAATATGGGGAACGTTGTCGCCGATAGCGATAACTTAATTCTGCGTGCCGCAAAATTACTTCAGCAGGAATCAGGCTGTGACAAAGGCGCTGAGATTTGGCTTGATAAACGACTCCCTATGGGAGGAGGTATTGGTGGGGGTTCATCCGATGCGGCGACCACATTAGTCGCATTGAACGTTCTTTGGAATACCCAATTAAGTAAAGCAAAACTGATGGCGATCGGATTAAAACTCGGAGCCGATGTCCCTGTTTTTATTAATGGTTTTTCGTCCTTTGCCGAAGGTGTTGGCGAAGAGTTGCAACCCGTTTCCCCTAAAGAATATTGGTACTTAGTGCTGATCCCGGATGTACATGTTTCTACGGCAGAAATATTCCACGATCCTGAGTTACCTCGTAACACCCCAAAACTTGATATCGACTCATTAATGAAGGGGAATTGGCATAATGACTGCCAATCACTGGTCGCAAAGCGTTACCCTGAAGTTGCCAAAACACTGCTCTGGCTGATAGAATATGCGCCGTCTAGAATGACCGGAACCGGAGCATGCGTTTTTGGAAAATTCGAACAGCAGCAGCAGGCCTTAGATGTTTTGGCGAAATTGCCGAGCGATATGACAGGGTTTGTGGCGAAAGGGGCAAATACATCATCTTTAGAGTTGAGATTAGCTCAACTCTAAAGACAATAATCTGGAGTTATAGCTAATTTTTCTATTAACTCCAGCCACTAGAAGCATACGCCTGAGGTTGACACAGTGCCTGACATTAAACTTTTTGCTGGAAACGCTACACCTAGTCTCGCTAAGAAGATAGCCGATCGTCTATTTTGTAAACTTGGAGACGCAAACGTTGGCGTTTTCAGTGACGGCGAAATCAGTGTCCAGATAAACGAGAATGTACGTGGTGCGGATGTCTTTATCATTCAATCTACTTGTGCACCAACTAACGATAACCTTATGGAACTTATCGTTATGGTTGATGCTTTACGCCGTGCCTCTGCAGGACGTATCACCGCGGTTATCCCTTACTTCGGTTATGCTCGCCAAGATCGTCGAGTTCGCAGTGCTCGTGTACCTATTACCGCTAAAGTCGTTGCAGACTTCTTATCTAGCGTAGGTGTTGACCGTGTATTGACCTGTGACCTGCATGCAGAGCAGATCCAGGGCTTCTTCGACGTTCCAGTTGATAACGTATTCGGTAGCCCAGTGCTGCTTGAACATATGTTAGAGAAGAACCTTGAAAACCCAGTCGTTGTCTCTCCAGATATCGGTGGCGTTGTTCGTGCACGTGCCGTAGCTAAGCTACTCGATGATTCAGATCTGGCCATTATCGATAAGCGTCGTCCACAAGCAAACGTTGCTCAAGTCATGCACATCATCGGTGATGTTCAGGGACGCGATTGCATCATCGTTGATGATATGATCGATACTGGCGGCACGCTTTGTAAAGCTGCTGAAGCACTGAAAGAGCATGGTGCAAACCGTGTGTTTGCTTATGCGACGCACCCGGTATTCTCTGGCAATGCGGCCAAGAACATCGCTGAATCAGTTATCGATGAAGTGATTGTGACCGATACGATTCCATTGAACGCTGAAATTGCGTCACTCGCTAAGGTGACTCAATTGAGTATGTCGACTGTAATGGCTGAAGCTATTCGTCGTGTTAGCAATGAAGAGTCTATCTCTGCGATGTTCGAGCATTAGTATTTGATTTGATATGTTTCTTAAAAATGCACTCAGATGAGTGCATTTTTTTATCTACTATTTTAGTTTTAACTTTAGTTT
>SDWK01000200.1 GCA_004195335.1 Shewanella sp. | reverse complement strand
ACACTCTTGGAGGCAGTACCATGTTTCTAGCTCAAGAGATTATTCGTAAGAAGCGCAATGCTGAGGCGTTGTCGAAAGAAGAAATTCAATTTTTCGTTAAAGGTATTACCGATAACACAGTTTCAGAAGGTCAGATAGCGGCGCTGGGTATGGCTGTGTATTTTAATGACATGAACATGGACGAGCGTATTGCGTTAACGACGTCGATGCGTGACTCGGGTACCGTTCTAAACTGGAAATCACTGGACCTTGATGGTCCTATCATCGATAAGCACAGCACTGGCGGTGTTGGTGATGTTATCAGCTTGATGCTTGGCCCTATGGCTGCAGCATGTGGCGGATATGTTCCGATGATCTCAGGCCGTGGTCTTGGTCATACCGGTGGAACGTTAGATAAGTTTGATGCCATTCCTGGTTATCAAACCGAGCCAGATAGTGCATTGTTCAGAAAAGTAGTTAAAGAAGCCGGTGTTGCCATTATTGGCCAGACGGGCGATTTAGTTCCTGCCGATAAGCGTTTCTACTCAATCCGTGATAATACCGCGACCGTTGAGTCTATCTCACTCATTACCGCTTCAATTCTCTCGAAGAAATTGGCTGCAGGCCTCGATGCTCTTGCTATGGATGTAAAAGTCGGTAGTGGTGCATTTATGCCAACTTATGAGGCATCAGAAGAGTTAGCACGTAGTATCACCGCCGTTGCAAACGGTGCGGGTACTAAGACTACCGCTTTACTTACCGACATGAACCAAGTGTTGGCTTCGTGTGCGGGTAATGCTGTTGAAGTTAAAGAAGCGGTCGACTTCTTAACTGGTGCATACCGTAACCCTCGTCTCTATGAAGTGACCATGGGTTTATGTGCCGAGATGTTGCAGTTAGGTGGTATCGCTTCTAGTGAAGCTGACGCGAGAGAAAAGCTAAATCGCGTTCTCGACAATGGTAAGGCGGCTGAAATATTTGGTCGTATGATCTCTGGTCTTGGCGGACCTGCTGATTTCATCGAGAACACAGGTTTGTATCTGCCAGAATCTAAGATTATCCGTCCAGTTTATGCTGACCAAACCGGTTTCGCTTCATCGATGGATACGCGTGAACTCGGTCTTGCCGTGGTTACCTTAGGTGGTGGCCGTCGCAGACCCGGTGACGCACTCGATTACAGTGTTGGTCTGACTAAAGTTTGTGCTTTAGGTGATGAAATTTCTGCTGATAAGCCTATTGCTTTCATTCATGCGCAATCAGAGAGTGCGTTTGCTGAAGCTGAAGCTGCGGTTAAGAAAGCCATACACGTAGGCGAGACGAAACCAGAGAAGACTCCAGAAATATATCGCTATATTCGTGAGTCAGATCTGTAACGGAGCATTAAGTATGAAACGTACATTTATTATGATGTTAGACTCATTTGGTATTGGAGCTGCGGCAGATGCTGAAGCTTTCGGTGATACCGGGTCTGATACCTTTGGTCATATAGCACAAGCGTGCGCCGAAGGAAAAGCAAACGAAGGTCGTGAAGGCCCGTTGAAACTACCTAACCTTTCGCGTCTAGGCCTTGCCTTGGCATCGAAAGAGAGCACGGGCCAGCTTCCAGCTGGTTTCAGTGACGATGTCGAGATCATTGGTGCCTATGGCCATGCAGATGAACTCAGTACTGGTAAAGATACGCCAAGTGGACACTGGGAGTTAGCGGGTGTACCTGTTCTGTATGAATGGGGATACTTCAGCGACCATACCAACTCTTTCCCTAAAGAGTTGACGGATAAAGTTTTAGCGAGAGCTGGCTTGTCTGATTACTTAGGTAACTGTCATGCATCGGGCACGGCGATTCTCGAAGAGCTCGGTAACGAGCATATGACCAGTGGCTTGCCAATTTTCTATACGTCGGCAGACTCTGTTTTCCAGATAGCATGTCACGAAGAGACGTTTGGATTAGAGAACCTCTATACCTTGTGTCAGATCGTTCGTGAAGAACTTGAGCCCTATAATATTGGTCGTGTTATTGCGCGTCCTTTCACTGGGACTGGTCCTAGTGACTTTGCTCGCACAGGTAACCGACGTGATTATGCGGTTGAGCCGCCAGCAAAGACAGTGCTTGATAAACTGAAAGATTCCGGTGGTGAAGTGGTGAGTGTCGGTAAGATTGCCGATATCTATGCACATTGCGGTATCACTAAGAAAGTGAAAGGCACAGGCCTAGAAGCCTTGTTTGATGCGACACTCGAAGAGATCAAACTCGCAGGTGATAATACGATAGTGTTTACTAACTTCGTTGACTTCGACTCTCATTTTGGTCATAGACGTGATGTAGCCGGTTACGCGAGAAGCCTTGAGTATTTTGATTCTCGTTTACCTGAACTAATGGCGTTGCTGAGCGATGACGATCTATTACTGCTAACAGCAGACCATGGTTGTGATCCGACTTGGCCAGGTACTGACCATACCCGTGAACGTGTGCCTGTATTGGCATATGGCGCAGGACTTAAGGCTGGCTCATTAGGCCGCCGTAAGAGTTTTGCAGACATGGGTCAATCCATAGCAAGTTACTTTAAACTTGAGCCTATGGAATATGGCGAGTCGTTTATTAAGTAAAGATTAATAGCGATAAGATACAATCTTATCGCTAGTTTTAGTTTGTTAGTTAAAAACTTTTGGCGGGTAGATGATGGCCGCCACATACAAAGGCTTAGGTTTGCTTACTTTTAGTAACGCTTAAGTTCAATTATATAAGGGGTTATATAGATGGCTACACCACATATTAACGCAGCTGATGGCGCATTCGCTGATACAGTTCTATTTCCAGGCGATCCATTACGTGCTAAGTACATTGCAGAGACTTTCCTAGAGAATGTTGAGCAAGTTAACGATGTACGTAACATGTTTGGCTATACTGGAACTTATAAAGGGACTCGTATCTCTGTTATGGGTTCAGGCATGGGTATTCCTTCATGCTCTATCTACGCGACTGAGTTGATTAGAGACTACGGCGTTAAGAACCTTATCCGTGTCGGTACTTGTGGTGCGGTTAGCACTGACGTTAAAGTTCGTGACGTTCTAATCGGCATGGGTGCTTGTACCGATTCTCAAGTGAACCGTTTACGTTTTAAAGGTCAAGACTTCGCCGCTATTGCTGATTACAGCCTACTTAGCGCTGTGGTTAAAGCTGCTGAAGCTAAAGGCACTAAATTCCGCGTTGGTAACATGTTCTCTGCAGATCTTTTCTACACTCCAGATCCAGAAATGTTCGACGTTATGGAAAAAATGAACATCCTAGGTGTCGAAATGGAAGCTGCCGGTCTTTACGGTGTTGCTGCTGAGTTCGGTGCTAAAGCATTGTGTGTTTGTACTGTATCTGATCATATCCGTACCGGTGAAAAGACCTCTTCTGATGAGCGTCAAACAACCTTCAACGAAATGATCGAAATGACACTTGAAGCTGCAATTACACTGTAATGATTTGATTCACTATTCTTTAGTGAGCTAAATCGGGTGTAACAGTGATAGTGACATTCTAAAAGGGCTCTTATGAGCCCTTTTTTGTTGCCTCTATTTTTATATTAGATTTGCTATTAGTTTTTGAGAATGGTCGTAAAACTAACGTTCGGCTTATTCGGCTTATTCGGCTTTTTCGATTTTCTCGCCATCCACCTTATCTGTATCTGCTTGCTTTTTTTGACTCTTAGCGAGTGCCTTGTTGAGTTTTTCCAGCTCTTTCTTCTTTAACTTGCCGGGCTTTTGCCGCAGTTTTATCCGAGTTTTACGTCTATCGAAATCGGCTCTCTTGAAGGAGAGGGAGCGAGAAAGCAGCATACCGATTAATCCCGCGATGATTAACATCATCTGCTGCTGTTCCATATTGATCTGATGGGCTTCCTTAATCTCGTTAAAGAATAACCTCGGTTCTAATCTGACCTCGATAAAGCCTAAGTTTTTATCATCTTGCGTGACCGGCTCAACATAAGGAGGGTAACGTTCCAACAGTTTATTGAGCTCATCAGAGTCGGGCTCAAGTTCTTCAACGGTGACACTTTGCGCAAATGAGAGTCTCTGTCCATCTTCACTGAAAATACTGGCTGACATCACTTTCGGATCTGCCACTAAGGCGCTGGCGAGCCATTGCAACTGTTCATCGTTTTGTAATTGAAGGGCTGGAGCCGCACCGTAAGCTGTCTGCTGAACAAGCAATCTTGCCATCTTTTGCGTTTGGGACTTTAGAAGCTGCTGTCCTTGTAGTAGGCTAGTTTCCCATAACTGGATTAGACCCACGGCGAGAGTTAGCGCGATGGCTATCTGCAGTAGTCTGCTAATTCTATGGCTCTTTTTCAGTCCTTTAAGAAAAAACACTTTATACCTGAATTTATTTGGGTTTCCCTAATCATAATTGATTATGGCCTTACCCGGTAGTTGGAGATGCGTTACTAATGGAAAGTCTGAGCTACAGTTCACTGTTTTCTTGGTTAATTAATGAAGAGACAGCCAGTTATCAATTTCATGATCAGACGCTGTCACGTCATGCCGAGTGTCACGCTCCAAAAGGCGAGGCAAGACTCAGACTCATCTATGTAACGAGAGATGTTGAGGCCGCAATCGCGGAGGCGATTACTCAGTCGGCTTTATCGTTAAGTTTAGCGGTAATCGACAGGAAGAGTGGACTTAACTGCATCGAACTGTGCAGCGATAAGCCATTTGAACAGGTACATCTGCAGTTGTTTTCTTCCCTTGAGAACGTTGAAGCTTTTTTAATGACACCAGAGCCGCCTACGCTCAATAGCCCTGGATTATTGGTGATGGATATGGACTCAACCGCTATCGAGATTGAATGCATCGATGAGCTGGCCGCTATGGCAGGTGTCGGTGAAGCGGTTGCCGAAGTTACAGAGCGGGCGATGCAAGGAGAGCTCGACTTCGAGGAGAGCCTTAGGGCTAGAGTGTCTCAGTTAACTGGCGCCGATGAGTCCATTATTCAAACCTTATGCGATAAGCTGCCTTTAATGCCTGGTTTAACAGAGATGGTGACAGAATTACAATCCCATGACTGGCGTGTCGTTGTTGCCTCGGGTGGTTTTACCCCTTTTGTTGGCCACCTAAAACAGTTATTGAACCTTGATGCAGCCTTCGCTAATGAGTTAGATATTGAAGGGGGCAAGCTGGTCGGCACCGTTTCCGGTCAAGTGGTGGATGCGCAATTTAAAGCCGATACCGTGCAAAACTGTGCGCAACAATGGGCGATCCCTCAAGGGCAAAGATTAGCCATAGGGGATGGTGCTAACGATATTCCTATGATTGAAGCGGCTGACTTCGGGATTGCCTATCATGCCAAGCCTAAACTCAAACTGGCTGCCGATGTGTCTATTAGTCAACTGGATCTAAGGGTGTTGCCCTATTTACTCCAGCTAAGTTAACTAAGTAAGCATTGTTAAGTGTTTCATCGTCAAACTCATGCGTTTAAATCATGGTTTTAAAATAGGGTCATAATGCAGATGAGTCTCAGACTATTCAGCATTATGGTCCTTGTGGTTCCTTTTTAATGTCACATTGCTGCAGTGCTGTTTGCAATCATTTTTGTGTTTTAAACCTCCTCTTATCTTTCTGAACTTAATCCAGTTAATTCCACTCACGTGTTTAACCTTATGTAAGCTGAGTAATTACTCTTGTTTTTCCGATGCTGACTCAGTAAATTAACATCTAAATTAGAAAAGTGACTGACTCGTGGCTATCAAACAAAACTCACATTTTATCCCTTATCTCAACGGTACGCTTCATCTGAGGCAAATTAGTTCGAGTGATACCGATATTAACAATATGTCGAAACCGCCGATTTTAATGCTTCATGGTGCCATGTCTAATGGCCGCGTCTTTTATAGTGAATCGGGTCGGGGATTAGCGTGCTTTTTAGCCGAAGCAGGCTTTGTTGTCTACGCACTCGATACTCAGGGTCGTGGCCTGAGTACACCAAAAATACAACGCGGCTTTAAAGGCGGACAAGGGGAGATTATTCGTGAGCAGCTGCCCTTAATACATCACTACATCCTTGGGCTACATCCAACAGTATCTAAGGTTCACTGGTGCGGCCATTCTTGGGGCGGCGTGCTTATGGCCAGTGCCATTAGCCGGTTTCCACTGTTTCAAGATAGTGTTGCCTCACTTCTTACCTTCGGCAGTAAGCGCAGGATTAAAATCAGATCGCTGAAGAAGTGGATGATGGTCGATCTGGGGTGGAACAAGGTGGCGCAGGCTATTGCATGGAGTCATGGATATCTGGCCGCCGACAAGTGGCGAATGGGAATGGACAATGAGAGTCGTCAGTCACTCGCTCAAAGTATCGACTGGGTGAGAGGGGACTGGATAGATCACGATGACGGTTTCGATTACGCAAGGGCCGCCAGAGATGTAGCCGAGCAGGGCAAGTGGCCCAGCGCCTGGTTTATTGCAGGCTCTGGGGATCATGTTTTGGGCAACCCTGCAGATGTAAAACGTATGGTTGAGGAGTGTCAGATTAAAGATGTGAATTACACCCTGTTATCAAAATCCAAGGGCTTTAAACACGATTATGGCCATGCGGATATGTTGACCCATAAAGATGCCGAGAGTGATCACTTTATTCAGGTAAGGCAATGGTATTTGAACTGTAAGTCTGAGCGCCGAAACAACTAAATAATCAAGCTGTCTCGAGCTTTAAATAAAGCTTGTGACAGCATGTGAGAGTGTAGAATCACAAGTTCAGGATGACGGCGGCAGCAAGTTCAGCTTGAAAGCGCTTAGACCGAGGCTTCCAGAGACTGCTCATGGGCTTCATAAAGCTCGGGATACCTGAGTTGAACCTCTTCGGTGATATCGAGCAGCTCACCAACTCCGATAATTCGCCATAATAGCGCCTCTAACTGCTTAGCTTTATGAGAAGCATGTACGTTGATATATTCGAGTTCGCGACGGATATAGTTCAGATCCGGTTTTCCCGATGCACCCCGATAGACTCTCAGTGCCATGAAACGTCCCAAATTATTACTCTGGTTGATGAAGTGTTGTCTGGCGTTGATATCACCAATCTCCGCTGGCGGAAGACACTTCACTCTGATCTGCCCTTGGGATTGTCTCGATACCTGGAGATAAACTTCAAAGTACTCTAAACCATTTTGGGGCTTCATGTTTCTGATAGGATCGATGAACTCTTTTTTCAAGCGCCCATCTTTAAGCAGAGACTCTAAGTTGTACTCTAAGTGTTCAGAGGCCGAAGCGGCGAAGATATCCATGATGACATTCTTATGGGTGCCGATCCCTAAGGTTGACAGAAGTGCCGATTTGGTCGTTTTTTCGATAAAGAAAGGAACCGAATCTAAATGGCGCATAAACAGATTTTTTAAACCGTCAGCCAACTCCTTAGTGTCACTATGAGCCTCGGTGACCTTTTCCAGTTTTTCTTGATTGTGGGTGATGAGTTTATTTAAAAACTCGACCCCGGCATGGGGGCTATGTCCCATCACCGCAGACAGATGAATGGTGACGTTATTCTTTCTGGTTCTTATCAGACGGTAAGCAAGATGGTGCAGCGGGGTTTTACCTGCAATAGCCTGCAATTTTGGGAAACTCAACATGAGTGGGGCCGTCTTATCAAATTGAACCGAACTGTCTAATGTCAGCTGCAAGCCTTTACTGGATATGTCGTGGGTGAGGCCTGTCGCCGTCATTTTGCCTTGGTTGATGTTTACCTGAGTCTTAAAGGCAAAGCGAGCCTCATTTCTTCTCTCGCTAAATTGAAGCGAAAGCAGCTTTATCGGGTTGGAGGTGACTTTTTGCTGGCCAAACACCTTGAGCTCATTGACTTTTTTATCACTCTTATCGGTCCATGCCTGATAATCAACCAGTGCATTTTCACTGGTGAGATTGATAAGTTGTAATACATGAGTGAATCGTTTGAGTTGTGTCTCGGTCAGTGCTGAGTAACAGGTGTCATCACCAGGGAGAATGCTGGCTTTATAGGGCTGGCCGTGTTTTATCTTATGGTGTGCCAGTTTAAAGACTTTCCAGGAGGCTTTCGTGGCGCCAAAGCTGAGAAACAATGCCAATAGATTTTTGCTTTTTAGTTCGGCTAATGTAGCCGAATAGAAAAAAATACAGCCTTTGGTTTGAAAGGTGAAGCAGAAAAACAGGCCGTGATCTTTATTATCTGGTTCACTGAGCAGGGCGTCTAATCTTTGGCTGGATAACATCCCCGATAGTTGACTGATATCTTTCTCATCTCGAAAGAAATACTGCAGTTGTTGATTGTCGCGGCTGAGGAGTTTATGAGTGATCTTATACTGACCCTCATCAGATTCGACAAATAGAGGCAGGTGCGGGAGATGAGGGAGATAGTGGCGCTCAAAACCAAGGCCAGTTGCGGCCACTAAAACGTCATTGATATCGACCTTATATCGATATTTATAGCCTTTAATCAGATTCGACAGCATTTGTGCCAGTTTTTCTGTCCCCCCTATGCGTTTAAGGCGCATCCAACAATACTCAGAGCTAGTTTGAGTATCGACTATCTCGTAATCCACTCCCTTTTGGAGATCTTCATAATAGTACTCTTCACTCAGCTCGAGCAGTTTGACTCTGATGGGGTTATCTAAATCAAAATTATGTGCCAACGGCAGTCTTATTCTAGCCCCGCCAACTGATAGGTCGACAGTGATCCCGGGAATTTCAACTCTTCCCGATTGCAGTGTTGAGATACGAATACTGTAATTCATTCTCTCTTCACTGCGATTAAAATAATTACCTAATACGACCCCTTTAGCGAGAAATGGGGTCAGTTGAGAATTGGTTTGAGCATTGTCACTGCTACGTTGTTTTAATTTTCTTTGTTTATGCGCTTCAATAACCTGTTCATAAACGCCTAAGGTGTATTGGTCGCGATAGAGTGCTATCGCTTGCATAAAGCTTTCTTTAGCAGGCTCATCCAGATAATGATGCTGATTATTTTGGGTGACCTCTTTACAGGGGAGTTCAGACTTATCTCTTAGGTCTATGATTCGACTGCAAGGCGAAGAGATTCGATTGAGTTCCATCTTCAGCAAAAATCGGGTGGAATTTGATTCATCCGCGGTTAGATGTTGGAATAGCTCCAGAAAATCGGGTTCCATTAATAGGGGCTTGAGCTGTTCAATTAAGGCGCTATGTTCGTCTAAACTCATCTACTCGCTTCTTTTTAAGGGATCGGTTCTATCTTGGGCTGCTGTTATATCGCTGTTAGCATTTAGCCACAGCTAGTGTTCTCTAGCCGATAGTATTATGTCGGCAGCTGACAGAACTACTTGATAGCGAACCACCAAAAGCATCATATTATAAGTCATTATTATTAGTCACTATCATTTAGCTTTTGGGTCATTGATTTTCACTTGTCTCGGGAGGAGTTTGGCTGCAATGGAAAAGTTGCTTTCTCAAGCTCATATCTTACGTCATAATCGTTCTTTCGGGTTCAATAACTATTTATCTTTCTATAAAAAGAGCTATGGCTAAAAATAAAACAGCATATGTGTGTAATGAATGTGGTCAGGATTTTCCCAGGTGGCAAGGCCAATGCAGTGCTTGTCAGGAATGGAATACCATCACCGAAGTTCGCTTAGTTGCAAGTAAGTCTGCAGGCGCGTCGGTGTCGGGTTATGCCGGTGCGGTGGGTGGTGGCTCTAAGAAGCTAAATGAAATTAAGGAAGTTGACGCCGAAAAAATGCTGACTGGCATTGGGGAGCTGGATAGAGTGTTGTGCGGCGGATTAACAACCGGATCGGTGAATATTATCTCCGGCGACCCTGGGGCGGGTAAAACCACCATATTATCCGATCTCGTCTCTCGTATGTCACAGCTCATGCCATCGCTCTACTGTACTGCCGAAGAGTCGCTGTCACAGTTTAAAAATCGAGTGAATCGTCTCAAGTTAAATTGTAATGAAGATAATCTGTACCTGATGGCGGAAACGAGCGTTGAAGCCATCATTGCCGAACTCGAGGCTAAGCAAGTTAAGTTTGCCGTCATCGACTCAATTCAAGCGGTCGTCACCGAGCTGGCCAATGGCAGTCCGGGGTCACCCTCGCAAGTTAAAAGCAGTGCCCAGGCACTGACACAGTACTGCAAACAGAATAACGTCACCATGTTCCTTGTAGCCCATGTGAATAAGAATAATGAAACGGCTGGCCCACAGACCTTGATTCATATCGTGGACTGTCTCACCCATCTGGAGTGTAACGACGGTCAGGTGCGTACACTCAGAGCCAATAAAAACCGCTTTGGTGATGTCGACACCGTCGGCATTTTCAAGATGACCGAGCGTGGCATGATCAGTGTCGATAACCCCAGCGAAATATTTCTGTCGGGATCGACGACAGAATCTGCCGGCGCGGCTATCACCTGTATTCGTAAAGGCAACCGCAACCTATTGCTGGAAATTCAATGCTTAACCACTGAAACCGAAGGTGAGTTCCCCCAGCGAGTCTGTGTCGGGCTTAATATGAACCGTATTAAGATGTTGACGGGGATACTGCGTAAACACACCAAGACTAAGATTTTTCATGATACCTATTTCAACTTAGTCGGTGGATTGAAAATAGATGAATCTGAAACCTGTATCGATTTGGCGTTAGTCACGGCTCTGTTAAGCAGCCTAAATGATTTCATTGTGCCAAGAACCACCTGCATCATGGGCGAGCTGAGCTTAAATGGCGATGTCCGTCCGATTGATAGTGGTGTGCCGCGAGTGAAAGAGGCGGTTCAACATGGGTTTACCGAGATCTTCATTCCTTTTCGTAATTACCACAAGTCGATGGAAGGGCTAGGGGCTAAGATCAATCCGGTAAAGACTATCCATGAGTTGCTTGAGTTAATAAATTAACTCTATTAACTTTTTCGGTTTCATTGGGCTGATTTGATATCGGTTTAGTG